>NZ_MCUF01000052.1:0-1936 GCF_002873615.1 Shewanella sp. 10N.286.51.B7 | reverse complement strand
AAGTGAGAAAGTGAGAAAGTCGATATAATGAATCAAAATTAAATTGCGCACAATTTAATTGACTAAATTATTTTCTACTATATAGTGATATTAAATCTATGAGGAGTGTATTTATGAGCCAATCTTTTTACGAGCAAAGCGCAGTTGATATTCAAGGCAACGCTGTATCAATGTCAGATTACAAAGGCAAAGTTGTTTTGGTTGTTAATACGGCGAGTGAGTGCGGTTTTACTCACCAATACAAGCCACTAGAGCACCTATATCAACTGTATAAAGATCAAGGTTTCGTGGTATTGGGTTTTCCATGTAATCAATTCGGTGGTCAAGAGAAAGGCGATGAAGCGACAATTAGTCAATTCTGTGAATTAAATTTTGGTGTTAGTTTCCCTTTATTCAGTAAAGTCGACGTTAATGGTACTGAAGCAGCGCCACTCTATAAGTTTCTTAAATCTTCTGCTAAAGGTCTATTAGGCAGTGAATCAATCAAGTGGAATTTCACTAAATTTTTGATCAACAAAGACGGCAAAGTGTTAAAGCGTTACTCACCAACCACCAAGCCAGAAAATTTAATGACTGAAATTGAAACTTTACTAAAATAATTGATGGCTAAAGTGACAAATAACTGGAGTAAACGGTTTGCTCAAGCATGCAATTAAATTTACACATACCCATTTGTTGTTCGCAATTGCTTGATTTTAAAACCACAAAAATTTATATGCTAAAAACATTAAAATAATTGTATTTTTTTTGAACTATTGTCGCAGGTGAGAGTCTTATTTATTAAGACAGTGTGATTTCACTTTCATCATCTCCCTGGGACTTCTAGCGCGGTCCCCTTGATCTCAAAGTGGATCGATAGGCAATCAATTGATTGCCTTTTTTTATGGCATTTTTTTATGCTTTTAACGAGGGATTGGATGCGGTTCCACCAGCAATTGGCTTAATGACTTAATAAGCACATTAAACAATTTTTAACGTTATTTAACGTTTATTTCAACCTTCTGGGAACTAAACGATTTCTCATCACTCTGAGTAATTGTAGCAAGTGATAAGTCACTAAATTTCCCCCACCATCTTTTGATGATGTTTTAGTATTTGTCTTATCACTTTCGTTTTATAAACGACTTTAGGCTACCTCCATTTTTCATGCTTCATCACTCCCTTTTGGGATTATGTAAACGCTAGCGCCATTACATGATCTCTTTACGTAATTATTTGCAGGCAACCTTTGGGTTGCCTTTTTTTTTACTTTATTCTCAGTATTTCAAGATAGTGCATTAGTTTGTACAGTTAAAAATTATTAGTGATTTTTTCAAATAATTTGAACCTTTTCTTACCTAGGTACTCATAGTAACTGTAGCGAGTTGGTCATGTTTATTTATCTCCAACGTATAACCCCTTCATCACGGGTCATACATTTAAATACACTCATCAACATGGCCTCATCAGCCAGTGCTAACCGAATTAGTTTTCAGACTGTTTCAGCGTTTTAAGTTTCATCATCATCCCCCTTATTTGGGAACGAGTTAATACGCTAGCGCATTATTAGCCATGTCCCGCAGAGATACTTCTGGCAACCCATTGGGTTGCCATTTTTTTTGCGTATAAATGATTAACGTGACTTTTAATTAACCTGACTAATGATTAACGCAACTTTTGATTTAGGTGAATTCGACGTTAAATGCACCTGCTCTGACAGAGAGTCCACAACATCCATTCCTCAAGCTGCAAATAAGATAACTCGCCAAGGCGTTTCTTAGTCATATTTTCAGTAAATCATAAAAATGATCATTTTTTATGAAACAAATTGAACCTTTTAATAGAGAGGTACTCATAGTAACTGTAGCGAGTTGGTCATGTTTATTTATCTCCAACGTATAACCCCTTCATCACGGGTCATACAATTAAATTCACTTATCAACATGGCCTCATCAGC
>NZ_MCUF01000051.1:1071-38558 GCF_002873615.1 Shewanella sp. 10N.286.51.B7 | reverse complement strand
TTTTAATAATTTTAATAAATTTAGAGTTTCACTCTGATAACACTGATTAGTAAGGGGGAGTTTTGAAGAGGGAGGTTGAAAATATTTAATCTCATGCTTGGCATTAATAAGAACTACAGACATAAAAAACCAAGTCATCAGACTTGGTTTTAATTGATATGTTATTAGTTTCTTCTTATAAACTTACTACATCAAACGTCACGTTAGGATTAACATCAGCTTCATAGTCAATGCCGTCAATACCGAACCCAAACAGTTTTAAGAACTCTTCTTTGTATTCATTGTAATCGGTCAATTCAGCTAAATTTTCAGTGGTCACTTCAGCCCAAAGCTCACGGCAATGCTTCTGAATTTCTTCACGTAACTCCCAGTCATCTAAACGTAAGCGGTTATCAGCATCAGTTTCTGCAGCTGTTCCATCTTCACGGAATAAACGCTCGCTGAACATGCGGTAAATTTGGTCCATACAACCTTCATGAACACCTTCTTCACGCATTTTCTTGAACACCATTGCAATATACAGTGGCATAACAGGAATAGCAGAACTGGCTTGCGTTACCACACTCTTAAGCACTGCAACATTAGCTGAACCGCCAGTTGCTGATAACTTAGTGTTTAATGCATGTGCTGCACGGTCTAAATCCATTTTGGCTTTACCAAGCGCACCGTGCCAGTAGATCGGCCAAGTGATTTCAGTTCCAATGTAGCTATAAGCGACTGTTTTACAGTTGTCGGTTAATACGCCAGCTTCACTTAAGGCGCTCATCCATAATTCCCAATCTTCACCGCCCATTACAGTGACTGTGTCAGCAATTTCTTGCTCACTTGCAGGCTCAACTGATGTTTCGATGATAGTGTTTTTATTCGTATCTACAGCTGTCGCAGTGTAAGTCTCGCCGATTGGCTTAAGACTTGAGCGGATAACTTCACCCGTATCAGGCAGTTTACGAACAGGTGATGCTAGTGAGTAAACTACCATATCGATTTGACCAAGGTCTTCCTTAATCAACTCAATCACTTTTTGCTTAGCTTCATGGCTAAAGGCGTCACAGTTAATACTTTTAGAATATAACCCTTCAGCTTTAGCAAACTTGTCAAAATAAGCTGAGTTATACCAACCCGCAGTACCAGGCTTAGTTTCAGTGCTTGGTTTTTCGAAGAAAACACCAATAGTGGCAGCATCGCTACCAAACGCAGATGCGATGCGCGAAGATAAGCCATAACCACTTGAAGAACCCACTACAAGGACCTTTTTAGGGCCATTAGCAATTTTGCCTTTCGCTTTAGTTAATTCAATTTGTTCTTTTACGTTAGCTTCACAGCCAATTGGATGCGTAGTGGTACAAATAAAGCCACGTGTCTTTGGTTTAATAATCATAATTTCGTTTCTTCCTTTAACAATGGCCCTAGGATAAATAGTTAGCCGCCGAAATGGCACTCATTTTTGTTAAAAATGGCCATTTAACTCAGTGGTTGGAGCAGTTTAGCGTTTTGCCGAGAGCTGAGTTTGCTCTGCAATTAATCTGCGAGTGTATTCATGTTGTGGGTTTTCGAACAGCTCTTCAGTGGTGTTTTTCTCAACCATGACCCCTTTTTTAAGCACCATAACTTTGTCACTGAAGTGTCTGACCACATTTAAATTGTGAGTCACAAAAATATAAGATAAGCCCATTTCTTTTTGTAATTTGAGCAATAAATTTAAAATTTGCGACCGTACTGATAAATCTAGTGATGTTAGCGCTTCATCAGCAATAATAATCTTGGGGTTTAACATTAAAGCGCGTCCCACAGCGACACGTTGTTTTTGTCCTTCCGATATCATATGCGGATAAAAGCTGGCATGTTCTGGAAGTAAGCCCACTTTACGTAGGATATCAGTCACTTGTGCTTTTCGTTCAGCACTTGTCATATCGGTATTAAAGCGTAAAGGTTCTTCAAGTAATGCACCAATGGTCAATCGTGGATTGAGGGAGGTGTTAGGGTCTTGGAAAATCATACGAATTAAATGACAGCGTTGCTTTAAATTACGCGCTTCTAGCTCTTCGCCTTCATATTCGAGCGTACCAGTAGAACGAGACTCTGCACCAACTAGAATTCTTGCCAAGGTACTTTTTCCTGAACTTACTTGGCCAACAATAGCTAAGGTTTGGCCTCGTTCAAGCTCAAAAGATACAGTTGAAAGCGCTTGATTATACTGCGCTTTAAAACGCTTATAACCAATAAAGTATCGCTTGCTGAGCTCAGTGACATTAAGTAATGGCGTCGTCATCTTCTATCTCATTGTTATATGGGAAGTGGCAAGCAAAATAGCGATCTTTTTCATGGGCTAAATTGGGCTGAATAACACATTCTCTTTGCGCATCAGGGCAACGAGGGCCTAAGCGACAACCCGCTGGTAAATGTTGCAATGACGGCGACGAACCCTGCAAAGAAGGCAAATAGGATTTATGGCGCATTTTACCAGTGTGTTCAGGTAAGTTTTTAAATAGGGCCTTGGTATAAGGGTGATAAGGTTTTGTCAGTAGCTCCGAAACTGGACCTGATTCCATAATTTGACCGCTATATAAAATACTGATGCGATCACACCATTTAACTAAGGTTTCTAATTCATGACTCACAAGTAAAATAGACACGTTTTGCAATTGATTGAGTTGTGACAGTAACCGAAAAATTTGCGCTTGAGTACTCAGTTCCATGGAATTAGTCGGTTCATCGGCAATTAATAGTCTTGGATGGTTTGCAACAGCCATAGCAATCATGACTTTTTGGCACTCGCCTTCTGTGAGTTCCCATGGGTAGCTTTTCATAATGGCTTTAGGTTTTTTAATCCCCACTTTATGAAGCCATTTTTGAGCGGTTAAATGGGTATCTTTAGAACGACGCCAAAAAGGCACCGCTTTATTTGGCGTTAAAGACTCTATTAGCTGACTGCCGATGGTTTTAACCGGGTCTAAACTGCCTGAAGGGTCTTGAAAAATCATCGTCATATCAGTGCCCATTAAGTTTCGGCGCTGTTTAGATGTCATTTCAAGTAGGTTTTGCCCATCCCACATCATACGGTCTGCGATGATATTCCAGTTTGGCCCTAAAACACCGAGTACCGCTTTCGCTAATAAACTGCGGCCAGAACCTGATTCACCGACTAGCCCATGCACTTCACCTGGGTTAATGGTTAAGCTGACTTTTTCAAGCACTTTGACTGTGCCTTGTGGAGTATCCAGCTCAATGGTGAGGTTTCTGATATCAAGTAATGGCATAGGTTAATTTCTTATCGGCGCTAACGCCGAGCGTAATCCGTCACCCACTAAATTGATGGATAACACCGTAAATAAAATGGCAAGCCCTGGAATTGTAATTGTCCAAGGTGCAATAAGCAGGCTACTTAAACCTTGATAAATCATTGACCCCCACTCAGAACTGGGTGCTTGTGCACCTAAATTCAAGAAGCCTAAGGCTGCAATATCCAAAATCGCAACTGAAATAGCAATGGTGGTTTGAATGATAACCACATCCCACACATTAGGCATGATCACATACCAAAATATCTGGATTTGGCTAGCACCATCAAGTTTAGCGGCTGTAACGTATTCTTTTTGTAACTCTTCATGCACAGCTTGATGAATCGCGCGAACAAATTGTGGGGTTAAGGCAATACCCACAGCCCAAAACACATTTGATAGCCCAGGACCTGTGACTGCGACCACTAAAATAGCTAACAATAGAGATGGAATTGACAGCAATGCATCTAATAAATGGCCTAAAATACTCGACTTTAAGCCGCGCATCATTCCTGACAACGAGCCAATAATGAAACCAACAACAAGGGCGCATACCACGACGATTAATGACATCCCAAAAGTGAGCCTGACGCCATGTAAAATTCGACTAAATAAATCACGGCCTAAATCGTCGGTGCCTAAAAAGTGCGAAACATGACCTGCTTGATCCCAAGATGGGGGCAGTAAAATCGCATCTGGATTTTGTAACTCTGGCTGAAAAGGGGCGAGCAATGGACCTAAAATAACCAGAAGTAATAGAAATATCACCGCCCATAAACCTGCAACTGCAAAAGGGTTAGATGCAAAAGCATGCCATAACTGCCCAAGCGGTGAGTCTATTTGTTCTTCTTGGTAGAGTTTTTTAATCGGCATACAGTTCTTTCCTATTAATGGGATTAATAGTGGTATGCAGTAATTCAATCATAATACTCAAAAAGATAATTAATAATGAAACCGACAAGATACCTGCTTGGATCACGGTGTAATCTCGTTGATATATAGCATTAATCAACCAAGAACCGACTCCAGGCCAAGCAAATATTACTTCGACAATAATGCCGTAACTTGCAAATGAGCCAAGCATTAAACCGAATGCTTTTAACACTGGAATAAGCGCATTGGGCAGGGCATGTCTGATTAGAATACGGTATGTACTTAACCCTCTGGCCTCTGCAGCACGGATATAGGTTTGAGTCATGACGGTCACCATAGCTTGGCGGGTGATCCGGATAACCACAGTAAAAGGCAATACGGCTAAGGTGACAGCAGGCAGTATGATATGCAGTAAAGCATCTTTAAACGCCGACATGCTGTAACTTGACTCAGATAACAATGTATCTATCAACATAATACGAGTGACGGGCTCTATTTCATATAATAGGTTAATTTGACCAGAAATCGGTAACCATTCTAATTGCACACCAAACCAAAGAGCGAGGGTTAACCCAAGCCAAAATACTGGAATGGAATAGCCGGTTAAGGTAATGGCTAAAATACTACGCTGCACTGATTTACTGGAACTAAGCGAGGCTAACACCCCTAACGGTACGCCGAAGAAGACTGCAATACAGCCAGCAAATAATGATAGTTCAAATGATGCAGGTAATACGGCACTTAACTCTTCAGCCACATCTTGCTGTGAGTTAACTGAAATACCTAAATTTCCTGATAATCTTTGCGTTACATAGGCATAAAACTGACTGAACTGGTTTTTATCTAATTTGTAGTCTTCAACAGTTTGAACTTGTTGTTCTTCGGTAGGGAACTGAATACCGGTAAGCGCATAGCCTTTTTCTACAGGAAACATGCCCGTTGCAAAAAATAATACCGCCATCATTACTATCGATGTAGCAATAAAAAGGTTCAGTCGTCTTATAAGATAGCGCCACATTAAGGTTGAACCTCCTGTTTAATCAGCTCAACTCCGGAAAATGACATACCACCGTATGGATTGACATTTTTAATGCTCACGTTGGTATTTTTCAGCAGTAGCTTTTGGGCGTGCGCGATATTGACCAAAGGTACTTGCTCATGAATGATTTTCTCGGCCTGTTTGTAAAGCCTTTTTCGTTCTGGCTTGGAAAGCGTCTCTTTAGCTTGTGATAACAAAGTATCCAGCTCAGTAGAACACCAGCGGGAGCGATTGTTATTGGACTCAAGTGCGCTGCAACTTAACAGTGGCGTAAAAAAGTTATCTGGGTCGGTGTTGTCAGCATTCCAACCAATGAGTACAGAGTCGTATTCACTGGAAATAAGTTTCTGAGTGAATACACTCCAATCGTAACTGACGATGTTAACCGTTACGCCGATATTCGCTAAATCCGCTTGAATGAGCTCAGCGGTTTTAAGCGCATTAGGGTTATAAATTCTGACGACAGGCATCGCCCAAATATCAAAGCTTAAATTTGTGACGCCAGCTGCTTTTAACAAACGTTTAGCTTCTTCAGGATCGTAATGCTTGGCGTCTTCTGTTTCTGTATAAGCCCAAGATGCGGGTGGCAACATGCCCGAAGCGGCGACGGCAGTGTCATGATAAACCACATTGAGAATGTTTTGTTTGTCTACAGCGTGGGCCAAAGCATGACGTACTCTGACATCATCCAACGGTGGCTTTTGGGTGTTGAATGCCCAAAATGCTACGTTTAAACCTGGCTTAGTACGTAATTCAAGGTGCTTATGTTTGTTTATGACAGCAAGTTCATTGGCTTTGGGTAGTGCGGATACTTGGCAATCTCGAGTAATGATTTTAGCTAGTCTTGCTTCACTTTTACGGGTGATATCAAAAACGAGTAAATCAATCTTGGCTTGTTCCCCCCAATAGTACTGATTACGTTTGAAGCGTATATATTCGTTTTTAGCATATTCAGCTAAATAAAATGGCCCTGTACCAATGGCAAAGTAGTCGATATTTTCAGGTGTGCCAGCTGCCAGTTGTTGTGCAGCGTATTCAGCGGATAATATAACGGCAAAGTCGGTGGCAAGGTTAGATAAAAATGACGCATCTTTATTGGCAAGATGGAACACAACTTCGTAATCATTAATTTTTTCAATTTTGCTTACTAAATTAGCAAAATCAATACTTTGAAAAAAAGGATAACCGGTTCTGCTTACTAAATGATATGGATGTTCTGTATTGATAATGCGTGCAAACGAAAAGATGACATCATCAGCGTTAAAGTTGCGGGATGGACTAAACAAACTGTTGTAGTGGAATTGTACATCTTGGCGCAGTGTGAATCGATATTGCAGCCCATCATCTGATACCGCCCAATCTGTCGCGAGTGCGGCGCTATAGTCAGATGAGTCATCATTGTAATCAATTAAACGATTATAGAGTTGATTAGAGCTAGCATCGATGGTGGTGCCTGATGTAATGAGCTGCGGATTAAAGGTTTCAGGATTACCTTCTGAGCAATACACAATCCCAGATGGAACATTGAGCTCACCACAAGCTGTTACTAAAAAAGATAGTAAGCAAAGTAATGCTAAGGGATTCCAACGTTCTCTAATCACACGCATTTTTTTATCATTCAATTTTTAGGCTGTAAACGACTATTTTAGCAGTGTTAATAACTTAGGAGCAAATATCATCTTAAGCCTTTTCCAATAAGTTGTACTTTTTCAAAATACCGCGCAACTGGTGATAGCTTAATCCGAGTAACTCTGCGGTTTTCTTTTGATTATATTGACTCTCCGCCAAGGCTTTCTTTAATAGTTCAACTTCATAGTTTTCTGTATGATCTTTAAAGTTGATAGGGAAACTAAACTGGCTATTGAGTTGGCTTGTTTGATGTTGAGCTCCTTCTGCACTGCTTGCTGAGCTTGTATTACTGTCCTCAGGGCTATTACTTTCATTTGGCGCTGCACTGCCATGTGATTCTGCACTAGAAGTCGCTGGGGCTTGTCTTTCTCGGGTTTTTACTCGACCAGTTGGTCGATAAGGGGAGGCAAATGGATCGAGAATAATATGGTCAATTTCATCACCGTCAGATCCTCGGCGATAAACGCTTCGCTCAACCACGTTTTTAAGTTCACGAATATTGCCCGGCCAGCGGTGCGACATTAATTGCTCTATTGCGATGGGACTAAATCCACCGAAAAAATCTAAATTCAGCTGTCTTGCCATACTGATAGCAAAATATTCAGCTAAAGGCATAATGTCTTCTGTTCTGCATCTAAGCGGCGGTAGCGTGATTACATCGAATGCAAGTCTATCGAGTAAATCGGCGCGGAACTCACCATTTTCAGCGAGTGAAGGTAAATCTTCATTGGCAGCACAGACGAGTCGAACATTAGTTTGTACTGTTTTACTGCCGCCAACACGTTCAAACTCACCATATTCAATGACACGTAATAACTTTTCTTGAATTAACCCTGAAGTGTTAGCAAGTTCGTCTAAAAATAGTGTGCCGTCATCTGCGCGTTCAAATCGACCTTCATGTTTTCCTTTCGCGCCAGTAAAAGCGCCAGACTCATGGCCAAATAATTCGCTTTCTAGTAAAGATTCACTTAAAGATGAACAATTGAGCTTAATAAACTCTTGATCCCATCTGGCAGATAGATAATGTAGACGTTCTGCGATAAGTTCTTTACCAGTACCACGTTCGCCGATGATTAAAACCGGCTTAGATAGTGGGGCAACTTTAGACACATGTTCCAATACTTCTAATAAAGCATTGGATTGTCCGATAAGATTGTCTTGCTCAAATTGTCTAGTCACTGTAATTTTTAGTCTAATACGCTAACAAGTGGTGAAAATCATAATAGTTGGCTAGCGCTTTAAAATAAAGAAAAAGTTAATATTTTGGTTAACTTGTTGAAAAATAACACATATAAAAAGTTGGCACGGCTTGTGAATAGTAATATTCGACATTAACAAAATATTTGAGGGACACATTATGGGAATCTTCTCACGCTTTGCAGACATCATTAATTCAAACATCAGTGCTTTACTAGATAAAGCTGAAGATCCAGAAAAAATGGTTCGTCTGATTATTCAGGAAATGGAAGACACGTTAGTTGAGGTTCGTTCAACTTCTGCCAAAGTGTTAGCAGAAAAGAAAGAACTACTGCGTCGTATTAGCCGAGTGCAAGAGCAAGTTATCGATTGGCAAGCAAAAGCAGAATTAGCTTTATCGAAAGATAGAGAAGATTTAGCAAAAGCTGCATTAATTGAAAAACAGAAAACAGTCACCATTCTAGAAACATTAGAAATGGAACTGCAAGTAGTTGAAGAGCATATTGCCCGTCTTAAGCAAGAAGTTGAGCAACTACAAGAAAAGCTTAATGATGCTAGAGCTCGTCAGAAAACCATCATTATGCGTAAGCAAACTGCAACTTCACGTTTAGAAGTGAAAAAGCAGTTAGATTCAAGCAAAATTGATGACGCGATGGTGAAGTTTGAGAATTATGAGCGTCGTGTTGAAGGCTTAGAGTCACAAGTTGAAGCTTATGATATCGGTAAGAAAAATAATCTTGCAGATGAGTTTGCTGCATTAGAAGCTGAAGACTCAGTCAACGAAGAATTAGAGGCTTTAAAAGCAAAAGTTAAAGCTAAATCAACAACTAAAACAACTACTAAATCAAGTAAGTAAACTTTTTCAGAGGTGAGTTATGGATATGGATCTTCTTATTGCCCCAATTATTATTTTTCTTGTGATTGTGGCGCCTATCTGGTTGGTTCTTCATTATCGCAGTAAGCGACAAGTGAGCCAGGGGCTCACTGAGGCAGAGTTTACACAACTGAACGAACTGATTGCCCAAGCTGATAAAATGGGCCAGCGAATCGAAACATTGGAAGCTATTTTAGACACGGAAGCACCAGAGTGGAGGGGAAAACATGAGCAAGGCTAACGGTCGTACATTATACCGAATCCCCAAAGCGGGTAAAATTTCAGGAGTTTGCGCAGGGATTGCCGACTACTTTAATTTTGAAACCTGGTTAGTACGTGTTATTGCGGTATCAATCTTTTTAGTGGGTGGTTCTGGACCAATATTAATCATCTACATTGCATTATGGTTAATTTTGGACAGCAAGGTTGAGGAGGTGACGACAAAACCGCACCATAAAGATATTGAAGTGAAGAAAAAAGTTTGGCAAGCAGGTGAGCCAGCTAAACGCGCACTTCATGAAGTAAACAGTCAGTTCTATGCGCTTGAGATTAGATTACAACGTTTAGAGCGCCACGTGACTTCAGATAATTTCGATTTGAAACATGAAATTAATAATCTGTAATCTTGTTCAATCTGCTGTAAGTAGGCTCTTTCTAACCAGAGCAACTAAAATCCAATGGGCGGTATCCCGCCCTTGATTTTTTCCTTTCCTGCCTAAATGTTATAGTAATCAGCACAGCAATAACTCCCCAAAATGATCACCAACACTTTTTTGAAATACTTTTTGTATAAGAGTTGGTTTTTAACAGATAACTTGAGATAAATTATGAGCTTTATTGATCGTTCAATCAGTAAAATTTCCAAAAAAACGCATCAATTAGTGCATCGTAGCACCGATAGACATGTGCGTTTAGCTGTAACGGGGTTATCTGGCGCGGGTAAAACTGCTTTTATTACTGGGCTGGTCAATCAAATGCTTCATGCTGGCAGTAACGTTAAACAAAACCCTTTACCGCTATGGCAAGTCTCAAGGGATAATCGGCTTATTGGTATTAAACGCACTATGCAGCCAGACCTAGCCATAGCAAGTTTTGATTATCAAGGTGGGATGAATGCTCTGACTTCATCTCCTGCGACTTGGCCAGCTTCAACACGTAATATTTCCGAGCTCCGTTTAGCGATAAAATATCGTCCCAGAAAGGGCATATTAGCCAAAATATCAGATACGGCGACTTTATATGTCGATATTGTTGACTACCCAGGTGAATGGTTGTTGGATTTACCTATGTTGAAGCAAAGCTACGTTGAATGGGTAGCGGGCCAACTTGAAGTGAAAAACCGCTTAAGACATTCGCCATATTTTTCTGCTTTTGAGGACGCGATTAACGCACTTAATTTAGCGGAGGTGGCAGATGAACATAAGTTAAAGCAAGTTGCCGATTTATATCAAACTTTACTCATTGATATGGTGAACAAGCAAGGTTTCTACCTTGCTCAGCCAGGGAGAATGTTATTACCAGGCGAGTTTGCTGATACGCCATTGTTAGCCTTTTTCCCATTGGTTAATTTATCTTTAGAGCAACTCACTGAGCTTGAAACGTCACCAGATGACAGTTATTACCAAGTATTAAAAAAACGCTATCAGGAATATGTAACAGTCGTGGTTAAGCCTTTTTATCGCGATTATTTTGCAAGCTTTGACCGTCAATTGGTGCTGGTGGATTGCTTCAATGGGCTAAATAGCGGTAAAGAACAATTTGAAGATATGGGGAATGCGTTAAATAGCATTGTTGAAAGTTTTCATTTTGGTCAATCGAGCTTATTAAAGCGTTTGTTCTCGCCGAAAATCGATAAATTATTGTTTGCGGCAAGTAAAGTGGATAGGGTGACGCGCGATCAACAAAGCCATGTACTGAGCTTATTGACCGATATGCTTAAACATAGTCAACATTTCGCCAATTATGAAGGCTGTGAAGTAGAGACCATGGCTATTAGTGCAATTAAAGCAACACAGCACGGTATGGTAAATACCTCATCTGGCGAGCAAGAAGTGGTTCGCGGTATCGATGAAAATCATAATATGTTGACTATTTTTCCTGGTGAAGTACCGCAATCATTACCAGAAAATGCATTTTGGCAAAAGCAGGGCTTCAACTTTGTTTCGTTTAATCCGCCTAAATTGAATAACAACGCGACGTCAGATCCACGCTTTGAACATATTCGATTAGATCACTTACTGCAGTTTTTACTGGGGGATAAATTACAATAATGAAGCCATCTCAATCGCACCATTCAAGTGATAACGAATCAATGCAGCAAACTAAATTAAAGCAGCAGCAGGTATTTGCGTCTGAAACTACAGAAGAGCCTCAAGTCAAATCGAGTCAGTCTTACGCCGAGGTTGAGTTCCAGTGTGAGTTAGCCTTAGCTGAAATTGTAGAGGACATTGATGTTATTGAGCCTACAAGGTCAGCTAAACGTTGGTCGCCATTAGCGAAGCTTTCTTTAGTTGGCATAAGTTTAGCTGTGATTGTACAAACCTTACTAGGGCTGCATGCTGCTTTTTTACAAAGCCCATGGTTATTTGGTTTTTATGCCTCGGTGACAGGTGTGATCCTTGCTTGGGTATCTACGATTACGTTGGCTGAATGGCGAAAATTAGTAAAATTAAAACATGTTGCCGATACTCAAGTTACTGGCGAGCGATTATCACAAAGTATGCAGCGAGGAGAGGCGGAAAAGTTTATATCGCCTTTATTATCTCAGTACCCAGAAAGTACGGGGAAACAGCAATATAGCGCAATGAATACCAGTGAGCATAACGATGCTGAAATGGTGCTGCTGTTTGATGATTTAGTTGTTTCTGATCGTGATGAAAAAGCTAAACAAATTGTTAGCCGGTATGCTGCTGAGTCAGCGTTATTACTGGCTGCTAGTCCATTGGCTGTTTTAGATATGGCGATTATTCTATGGCGTAACCAACGAATGATTAATGCTATCGCTGATATTTATGGTATCGAATTAGGGTATTGGAGCCGAATTAAGCTGATTAAAAGTATTATTGTTAATATCGTTTATGCTGGGACAACTGAAGTGGTTGCCGATCTCGGTACCCAACTACTATCTGTTGAAATGACTGGTAAGTTATCTGCAAGACTTGCTCAAGGTCTTGGTGGCGGTTTACTGACTGCAAGATTGGGTTATCAAGCAATGACGTTATGTCGTCCTTTAAGTTTTAAAGAACAAAATAGACCTAAACTTGGCCAGATCCATCAACAATTATTAACTGAATTGAAAACGTTTTCTGCATCTATGATGCAAAAGAGTAAAGTTAAGTCTGCGTCAGAGACCCATAAAGACTAAGTTAAATTGAGTTTGATAATAAAAGTTGACTAATATTTGAACTATTTGGATTATTGACTACAGTTTTATGACAGTGATATTTCAGGGGGCATCTTAAAGTGGCTTTGTCGCTTTGAAATTTTACTGAATTCACCGATCACGGATAGGGAAGAAGATCGGTTTTAAATAGGACTTAAAGGAGTTAACAATGAAACATCCATTTCTAATGGGCGTGATGTGCGTCTGCGTTTTATCTATTGGGATTTCACAGCCAAGCTTTGCAAAAGAAGCGACTGTAGCCAAACAAGCTCAAACTCAAGCTAAAACGACAAAAGTTAATATTAATAAAGCCAATGCTGCTGAATTACAGCAATTAAAAGGCATTGGTGAATCTAAAGCTAAAGCGATTGTTGATTATCGTGCGAAGCATGGCAAATTCAGTAACCTTGAACAACTTAGCCAAGTATCGGGTGTCGGTGATAAATTAATTGAACAAAATGCGAAACAGATTAGCTTTTAATCAACTGATTAATTCGCAAAGTAGTCAGTTAACAAAAAGGAGCCAGTGGCTCCTTTTTTATACTCATTTAAAATCAAATGATTTCAAATCTAATTTTCACAAAAACTCAAAAACGACTATTGCGCATTTAACTGCTGTCCATTTATGTCTGCAGCATCATCGCTCATCAAATAAAGATAGGTTGGCATGATGTCTTCAGCTGTTTTTAATGTTGCAGGATCTTCGCCTGGATAAGCTTTTGCGCGCATTTCTGTGCGCGTTGCACCTGGGTTGATGCTATTAACGCGAACACTTGTGCCTTCACACTCGTGAGCTAAAACTTGCATCATGCCTTCAGTTGCGAATTTTGAAAACGAATATGGGCCCCAGTAAGCACGACCTTGTCTGCCGACACTACTTGATGTAAACACTAATGAAGCAGAAGGTGCTGCTCGCATAATAGGCAGTAGCGCTTTAGTAAGGATCACTTGCGCAGTTACATTGATTTTCATTACATCTTCTAAAGATTCCAAATCAATATGTTCGAATGGGCCTAATGCGCCTAATAAACTAGCGTTATGTAAAACGCCATCTAGGTGACCGAATTGCTCTGCAATGGTATCGGCCATGTCTTTATAATTTTGCTCAGTAGCACCTTTTAAATCCAATGGCACGATGGCAGGTTTTGGATAACCCGCTTGTTCTATTTCATCGTAAACGGCTTCTAACTTGTTAACTGTTTTACCGAGCAAAATGACTGTAGCGCCATGTTTAGCAAAAGTAATTGCCGCAACACGGCCGATGCCAGCGCCAGCACCTGTGACAAGAATTGTTTTATTATTTAATGAATCTTTTTTAGCTTGATATTCCAACATGGTTCTATTTTTCCTTCGGCTGCAAAAGCACGTCAATTCTAGATTCGAACAAAAGATAAACGATCGTTTTAAACAAATGACTGATAAATGTTAACGTGTAGTACTTTTGCATGTAACAAATATGTAGCTAACTCAATAGTTTTACGTTAACTTGAGATGAGTTAAGGACAAAAATAAGTCCTTATGGTCATGTGTTTACGCTATTGTGACCAATTTTTGGGGAAATTAAAATTATTACAACAAGATTTGGGGAAAAAAGATGAAAAGACTCATATTGGGTGTTGCAATTGCATCTGCTCTTGGGCTTAGCGGCTGTAGTGAAGATAGTTCAAATGAAGCGAAGGATTCAGTCGAGCCACTCATTCCATTCTCTCAAGTGGTTTTCGACCCTGCAGCGGGTGATGTGCCACTGCCAAATGACCTTTTATTTAACGGCACTACAGATGGCACGTTAAATATTCCTGGTGAAGACGGTGTTGATTATGTCGACCCTTCATTAGCTCTTGGCGCATTAGATGGCTGGTCTACTAGCTCTCCAATATCGATTTCAGTCGATCTGCCAGAAGATAATAATGGTGTCATGCTCACTTTAGATGCAGCTTCAGTGTTCCAACCAGGCGCTGTGCGCATGTTTGAAGCAACAGTTGGTGGAGCATTATCAACCGATCCAGAATGTGCTGCAGAATTAACGCTTTCAGCGTGTAAAGTTGGCGATGAACTTCAATTTGGGGTTGATTTTGTCGCACAGGCTTCTGGTAATAGCATCGCTATCGTGCCAATTAAACCGCTTAAATCAAACCAATCTTATATTTATGTCACTACCAGCCTGATCCAAGATTCTGCTGGTCGTGCGATAGAGCCATCAAGTACTTATAACTTACTTAAATTAGATATTGATACCGATCCGCTTGCAACCGACGAGCAGTTATTGCTTCAAGGTTTAGTTAACAGCTACGAAAAAGGTATTGCTGCCGAACACGGCGTTGATCCAGAAACGGTTTCTTATTCAGGTTTGTTTACCACTCAGTCAGTTGCTGATGTTTATGAAACCTCTAAATTGTTAATGGCTTCAAGCGATCCTTATAAGCCTTCATTTCTTAGCCCAATAACGCCACTTGGCGTTACAGTTGCTCAAGCTTTGGGACTAACTGAAGCGGATGGTATTGCTTTTGTTGTTTCTGATATGGCTGACTTGTATGCCGCGACTGTTAAATTACCCATTTATGGTGATTGTTCATCTGTAAGTTGTGTTATTCCAATTGTTGATGGTGCGCCTACTGCGCCAAATGGTCGTTGGTTTGCTCAAGGTGATAGCCCGGTATCTGTATTACTCGCACTTGAAGCGGGTACGATGAGTGTTGCAAACTTCAGCTCACAAGCAGTAGCGCAGGGTGTTGACCCAGCCGCCGCATTGCAAAACCCAGCGTTAATGGCGGGTAAGTCTTGGATGCTTGATGATGGCACTGATGCCGATACCACAAAGCATTTGACCAAGTTCAACCCAATCCCTGCGATCATGGGTTATGAAGATGTTAATGTTCAAATTACTTTGCCTAACGCGGCTAAGTTAGCAGCATTCAGCGAACAAGCTCAACTGCCTTTTGTGGCACCAACTAATGGCTGGCCAACGACGATGGCGCTGCATGGTCTTGGTGGTACTAAGCAAATGGCATTAGCCTATGCTGGTAGTTACGCTGCTTTAGGTATTGCAACGATTGCCATTGATATGCCTTTACATGGCGAGCGTTCATATGATGCGGATGGTGATGGTGTTTATGATATCTCAGCAACCAGTGATGTATTTGGTCCTGCATACGCTAACGGTAACCCATTAGTGTTTGTTAACGTGGCAAGCACTTTAACCGTTCGTGATAATTTCCGCCAAGCAACATTAGATCATTTAGGTCTTCGTTTGTTACTAACCGGTATGTACACACAAATCGCGCAGGCTGGTGGGCAACAAGTATTTGATATCAGTAAAATCAGTGCTCAAGGTTTAAGCTTAGGTGGCATTGTCGGTACAACATTATCAACTTATGCATCTACTGGTCTAGTTGACCCAACAACCGGTACAGCATTACCTAATGCTTACGGTATTAATGCTGCTTCACTTGTTGCGCCGGCTGGTGGTTTAGCTGGCTCATTTGCAGGCTCACCAACATTTGGTCCTGTTTTGTTTGAAACAGTAACAGGTACAGCGGATTTCCAAGCATTGGTTGATGCGGCTAATACAGGTGGGTTTGAACCTGGTACGCCTGAGTATGCTGCACTTGTGCAAGCGGTTTACGCTGAATTTATTCCTACCTTTGCATTCGCAGTGCAAACCGCGGTTGATTCAGCAGACCCAATTAACCATGGTGCAATGTTAGCTGAAACCCAATTGCCTGTTCATTTAATTGAAGTGGCGGGTGATGGTGCTGGTAACTTACCGGATCAAGTATTACCTAATAGTGTTGAAGGCTTCCCACTATCAGGGACAGAGCCTCTTATCTCTGCACTAGGTTTAGGTTGCGTTAGTTCAACTAATGCAGGTTCTGGCGCGGTGAGATTTGCTAAAGGTCATCACAGCTCGATTGTTAGCCCTGATGAAATTGATGGCGTAACAGATGGTATGGCTGCGCAAGCTACAGTTGAAATGCAATCTCAAGTAGCGGCATTTGCTAAGTCAGCAGGCTTAGGTGCAGCAACGATTCTTGTTGATAATGCAGATGTTATTGTACCTTGTAGCTAATTAATGATGTTTAATTGTTAATTGACTAAAAACCCAGCATTTGCTGGGTTTTTTATTGTCTACTAGCTTCAACTTCCTGCTAAGATAACCCACAATTATGTTTTTCTTTACGGAGTGTATTTTGGAGTTTTTATCTGAGTACGGCATGTTTTTAGCTAAAGCCGTCACGATTGTCGTTGCAATTCTTGCCGTTGTGATTGTTGTGCTTGCTAGCAGCATGAAGCAAAAAGCAGACAAAGGTGAGCTTAAGCTAACGGATGTCACTGACGAGTTAAAGCAGCTTGAAAAAGAGTTAAAAGAAGAGCTGTTTACTAAGAAGCAATTTAAGGCTTATGAAAAGCAATTAAAAGCTGATGATAAAGCGGCTGAGAAAGATGACACTTCTCCATCAAAAGTTTTTGTTATCGACTTTAAAGGTAGCATTGATGCCGGTGAAGTTGCTTCTTTACGTGAAGAAATTACTGCTATTTTAACCGTTGCTGATAAAGATGACCAAGTGTTGGTTAATGTTGAAAGTGGTGGCGGTATGGTGCATGGCTACGGTTTAGCATCAAGCCAATTAGATAGACTAAAACAAGCCCAAATTCCTTTGACTATCTGTATCGATAAAGTCGCTGCTAGTGGTGGTTATATGATGGCATGTGTGGCCGATAAAGTGTATGCAGCACCTTTTGCTATTGTAGGTTCAATTGGGGTTGTTGCGCAATTACCGAACTTTAGTCGACTATTGAAAAAGCATGATATTGATTACGAACAGCACACTGCTGGCGACTTTAAGCGTACATTGACTGTGTTTGGTGAAAACACGGATGAAGGTCGTGAGAAGTTTCAGGAAGAACTTGAAGAAACGCACGTGTTGTTTAAAGAGTTCGTCAGCAAATATCGTCCAGATATGGATATTGCTAAAGTCGCAACCGGTGAGCATTGGTACGGTCAGCAAGCGATTGAACTGGGTTTAGTCGATGCTATTTCTACCAGCGATGATGTTATTTTAGGCCTAGCTAAAGAACATCAAGTGATCAAAATTAAATATCAAATGAAAAAGAAGTTAGCAGATAAGATAGCACATGGTGCTTCGCTATCTGTTGATGGGGTTTTAAATCGTTTGATGGAGCGTGAAAACGCAGTTAAATAATTAAGGATATCGATGCAGCAAGAGTCGGGTTATAAAGCGAATATGATGGTAGGTGATCAATGTTATCCTGCCTTTGAATTACGTAATTTACTCAATTTTATCGATATTCACCTAGGTGAAACGGTTGCTGCTGATATCTACCAAAAACTGGGCTTAGGGCCATTAGAACTTAAGGCGATGCAGTTTGTTTATGTATGGCAAGTTGAGTTCGCGATGGAGCAACTACGCACCCTCAGTCCAGATAAAGAGATTGGTGCCCGCTTGGGTGCCAGTTATCAAGTTGCTTCCCTCGATGTTCTTTTACCCTTCTTTGATCAATTCACAACTTTGGGGCAATGTCTTAAATTTGTGATTCAAAACCCTGATTTAGCAGGCAGTTTTGCTGATACCTTAGTTCTAATTGAGGGGGACACTCTATGGGTGCGTTGGCTCAATACCGGTAAAGTCAGCGAAGACAAGTTTGCCTTTCAGTTTCATCATAGTGTTTGCGCTTTACTTGGCGCTGCGAGGCAACTCGTTGATGAGCCAGTCTATATTGATGAGATTCATTTTGCTTGCCCATGTTGCAATACCGACTTTCTCAGCCAAGAGACCGGTGCTACCATGGTATTTGACTGCGACTTTTTTGAGTGGGGCATCAAAATGGAAGTGCTAAATTCTCCCTTAGCATTTCAATTTTCGCAAGTTAAACACAATAAATCGGTGCCAGAGGCCACTTCTTTTATTGATAAAGTGTTAACAAATATTCGGCACTCTATGCCAAACCCACCTAAATTAGAGCAATTTGCGTTAAGTATGCACATGAGCGATCGCAGTTTACGTAGGAAGTTATCTGCTGCTGGCACGACATATCAGAAGTTAATCGACCAAGTTCGCTGCCAAGCGGCAATTAATTTAATTTTGACTGATAAGCTATCCATTGAGGATATTGCTGAGACTTTGGGTTATGGCGATGTATCTCACTTTAGGCAAAGCTTTAAACACTGGATCGGTTATCCTCCTGGACATTTCCTAAGACTCAATCAAGCCTCAAAACAGTAATTTTTTGAGTAAAAAGCAGGGAGTCCGTTGTTAACAATTATCTCCTGTATATTAGCTTGGTGTTACTCGCTTTGCATTATTGGCAAGTTGCTATGGTTGCCGACATACTATCAATCCAACGTTTAACTAACTCAGTGCCTTCAGAATGAATTATTTCTCGACCAATCGGCGGCATTTTGTCTTTTGGGGAAGATAAGATTTGGCGATAATGCACTATTGAGCGCTCTGCGTTTCCTGGCACAATGTCATAAGCTAAACCATTAGGACCACCATCCCAGCCCGGAGGTTGTTTACAAACGCCATATTCAAAAGATGTGTGGTCGACAAAGTAGCTTAACCGCAGCCCTGAAATACTCGCAAAGCCCTGTTCGTTATGACAATGTGCGCAGTTAATATCTAAATATCCTTTCGCGCGATTTGTTAAATCTGCTTCACTATTGTCTAGAGCATAAGATTGATCAACAGTATCTAATTCAGGTAATCCAGACAGCATTTTCCTATCTTGCCAAAAACTCAATTGATTCACTTTATTACCATTTTCTTGAACTATATTCCGATTCAATAGGTGTGCTTTTAAACCAATTGGATTAATTCTACTAATATCCTCTTCATTGATTTGGTGGCAAATTTTGCACTCCACTTTACTGGGGATATGGTAATCAAAGGTAATGGACTCGCCTTGATTATTTAAGGTATGAGTTACATTGGCGCCGGCGATAATCAGTGAGGCAATGTCTTGTTGCCACTGATATGTTAGCGCAGTCCAACCCGTTTCCCTGTGGATCATCAGTCGGGTTTCAATCAGCTTTTCGTTGCTGGTTCCGGTTAACTGAGTATCAAATGGCAGTGCAAATGTTTTTACTAACACGCTGCCAATTGGAAGTGAAAAAGCCTGTTGCGGGTTAAAAACCATCGACTGACTTTCGGGTAAATATATGAATCGATACTTACTGGCATAATTTGAAAATAATTCCGTGGACAACTGATAACCTCGGCCTGGCTCTCGTGGTGCATGAGTTGGTATTGAAGGGTCGATAAACAAGCCATAATCACTTAAATTAGGGCAGTCTTTGCTCATTAACGCCTGCCAATTTACTTCTGTATTGGTTAACTGACAAACATCATCTGAACCATCTGGCTGTTCAGGTGTTGTTGGCGTGGCTGGCGTACTAGGTGTTGAAGGAGCTGAGGGTGTTGACTGAGCTGAGGGCGCTGTTGACGTATTTGAATCATTACTGTCTGATCCACCACAAGCCATTAATACTGAGCTTAATAGTAAGATGAGTAGCGGTATTAGAAAGTTAGTTTTGATTTCAGCGTAATGAGTCATCAACAGTATCCTGCATTTTATAATTACTTGCCCCAAACTTTGAACAGATTTTGGTCGTTATGATTGGTTAGTGAAATGAAAGAGGATGAACCTAGGTTCATCCTCTAAAGTGGCATTCTATGAACAAGACGCCGCTGGTAATCGCTTAATCCATTCATTGATCAAGGCAACACCTTCATCGTGAGATAGACTTCGGCCAATCTCTGGCATTCTATCTCCAGGATCATTAGTTTCCATTCTAAAGTGTAAAATAGACTCTTCAGGGTTACCTGGTACAACATCAAAGCCTAAGCTACCACCACCATAAGCGACTGGTGACTTACATGTTCCGTGGGAGAAACCTGCATCTTCAGCATAGCTACGCCAATACTCAAGCTTTAAGCCTGTGTTAGACGCGTTGCCTTCAGGGCGATGACAATGAGCGCAGTTAATATCTAAATAGCCTTTTGCAGCAGCCATTAGTTCAGTATCTGACATTGAACTAATACTATCTTCATCGCCATCTTGATACTCAGGTACCATATCAACATCTGTTAGGCTCGGAAGTCCTTGTAATATGCCTGCAGATTGCCATTTGGTTAACTGGTTCATGCTGCCATCTACATAAGCATAATCACGATTTAAATGACGTGCTTTAGGTCCGATAGGCATGAATACCGCATTACTGTCCTCATCAGCTTTAAACTGGTGGCATTGTTTACATTGGTTCATGTTGGGTACCACATAATCAAAGCTGAGCATTTCACCTTTATGGGTGACTTGCTTACCTTGAATCGCCCCAGCTTTAGCTAACACAGCATCTGACTTGTCTGCTTTCCACACATAAGGAAGCGCACTCCAGCCAGTTTCACGATGGATTAATAACCGTGTTTCGATTAAATCTTCATTAGCGAAGCCGCGTGCATTAGTGTTTTCTGGAAGTGCGAAGGTTTTACTGATCACTGTGCCAACAGGGAAGTCGAATGACTCATTCTCACTGTAGTCGGCTTTCGTTCCATCGGGTAAATAAACAAAACGATATTTGCTGGCATGATCGGTAAATAATGGTGTATTGAGATCGTAAGGTAATCCACCCGAATTTGGTGCATCGGTAGGGTTTGCCATGTCGGCAAATAGATTATAGTCAGACAAATTTGGGCAGTTAGCTTTTAATAGTGCATCCCAACTGACATTACTTCCTGATGCTTCACATAAACTTAAGTCGCCATCTCCTTCAAGGCCACCTTCGCCTTCACCGATTGAGCCTCCGCCACCGACTAAGGTGCCACCATCACAACCTGCGGTATCATCGTCGACGCCACAGCCAAAGATTTCATCGCCAAAGGTGACGGTATGGACAGGCAAACTGACTTGAGCACAATTCATTAATTCAGCTTGTGTTTTTTCATACAGTACATCAGCAATATTCATATCGGTATTATTGTTGGCATATAATTGACCAATACTGACATCACCATTGTTTTGCGCACAAATATTGTCACTGCCATCAGGATTAAACGGCAATTCTTGTAAACCTAGATATGCCGCTGTGCCATTATTAGACAACATTTCCCCTAAGCCATCATATAAAATCCCGGGGAGTGAGCCATGGGTTAATACATAGGCTTTAATGATGTCTTCGATTAAATAACCTTTAGGCTTTTGGCCATATCCTGAGATGACGTTATCGTGAATCGAAATATTGCGCGGAGTAGGGCGCCAACCATCTGCAATCGCTTGACCTGGTTGACCGTAATTACCCACAAATGTACTAATATCTGGCTCGGCAATAAAGAAACTTGAAATGGTTAAGCCAACAGTGTCGTGGTTAGTAATTTCGTTATTAAAAATCTCTACATCATCAGTCGATAAAACAATCACCCCAGTCCCAGGTGGTACAATATGAACCCCAGCAGGATTTGACGATGCATTGGCAAAGTTCAGGGTATTATTGTCATAAACCTTGTTATTAAAGATACGCACACTGGAGCCATAGCGGTGATTATTAATCGGTAAATCGAAGACTAAAATACCACCTGTGTTACCCACAGCTTCGTTATCATATACATCGGCATATTTTGAGTTTTCGATCTCAATGCCTGCGACGTTTTCTTTAGCGATATTACGTCGAACCACTATGTACTCAGATTGGCCCACATAAATACCCGCATCGGCGCTACCGCGAACATAGGTATCTTCAATCAGGATATTCTCACATTCAACAGGGTATAGGCCATAAGCGCCATTACCTTCATCAAGTTCGCCTTCCCACACTGTCGCAAGGCGTCTTAAGATGATGCCATTGGTGTTTTTTAGCTTAATACCATTATTTTTTGCTTCGTTAACCGATAAATCCTGAATAATAATATTAATCGCATTTTGCACGAATATGCCATCACCAGAGTTAGCTTCAGAGAAATCGAGTACGGTATCATCTTGGCCATACCCCATGATGGTAATATTTTTAGCAAAGCTACCATCGCCGTCGACATCACCATCAAACAATAAAGTGGATTCGATTTTGAAGTTACCTTTAGGCAGCACAATAACATCATTACTTTGTGCGTTAATTAGGGCTTCTTGAATACTGATAGTAAGGTTATCGCCAGCTTCGACCATTATCGCACCTTCAGGAAAGGTTGGGCCGGTTTCTGTGGGTGGTTGAACGACTGGTGGGGTTTCGGTAACTGTGGTGTCATCATCATCTGAACCACAACCTGATAAACTCATAGTGACAGCTGTTGCTACAATGGTAGGCACCAGCCATGGCATCTTCTTGTTGAACATAGCATCTCCTGCTTTTTATTATTTATTGCCTACTCCTTAAGTTCCGCTAGAGGAGTGGATACGATTTATTTCGCATAACTCCAACATGCCTTGTTTGTTATTTGTTAATCAATGTGAGATCTGGCCACATTTGATTAACATGCGTTTTTGGTTATAAGGGAGATATTTTTCAGAGAAAAAAAACGACAGCCTAAGCTGTCGTTGATTGAGTACTAACTAATTGTGCGGTAGAAACTTCGTAAAATTAGTATATTAAAGTACTGGTTTAGGCTTTGTAACTTAAGTGCTGGTGAAAGCGAACAATGACATCAATATGTTCTTTATCAATATCAAATTGGCTGGTGAATTGACGCACAGCATCCTGAACTTGATTCATAAAGCGGCCATAGCCTTCATCATATCGATCGTCTTTGGCTGCAACAATCACAAAGCGAATGGCTTCAGCTAATTTAGTATCGTCCCAGTGGCAAATAGGTGCTGGAGCTGCGTCGCTTGGGTCAAACCCTACCATCTGAAATTCAGCAGTACTGTTTAATTGCTCATATTTACTGTTACGGACTAACGGCACTTTTCCATTCGCAACCATTGCAACTCGGTGTAATTTGTTGTCACTGGTGGCTTTAATAAAGTGATCTGCAACCCGCTGATACTTCTCTCCAAATGAGGTAGCATTTTCAGCAGCTAATTGCTTCTTAATACGACGGCCCATCGGTAAGCTAACAGTGACATAGTTAAGTGCACTGACCGATTCAGGTAAGTTACATTCACGGCGCTTATAGCGACTATCTACGGCACGTAACTTGTAACCATAGGTTTCTTTAAGTCCTTTTGCTTTTGCGAAAAAGTCATAAGAAATATGCTGATGATCACGAATTTTTGTCGGTACTTCTTTATTGGGGAGTAACGGCTTTATTTCAGCTAAGAAATTTTGAACCTTGGCATGAAACTCTGCTGAATTACTACGCAGTTCATTACCAGTAGCCAGAAAAACGACTTTTAACTTCTTCGCTCGATACCCTGGAAGCGTGTGTAAACGATTGGCTTCATGATGAGCAGGGTTGTAGAAAAAGCGCAGTTGTTCTTCTGTAGATAAACAATAAGCTTCACTATGGAAACGTACCATCGGTAGCTTATCAGTCGCGATAACATGAACATTGTAGAGTTCTAGTTTATCTGCAACTTGGAAAACCAGCTTACTAAACTCTTGATAGCAATTATCTAAGTCACTGTATGACCCTAATAAATCATCGGTTAACGTAAATCCAACTGTGATGTACTGGTTTTTACGTGTAGCTGTCGGTAAATACACTTTCTTTTGACGACTGACGGACATAATTTTTCCTTTTAGCCATAGGGTGTACCAATTAAAACTCGAAAAGAACAATTCAGTCTTGTTCTTCATATCATTGGTATTATTGAAACGTTTTAAACAAATCCATTTTGTTTAGTTTAATCTTAAAACCTTAAAATAAAATTACTATTTGCGCTTTTTTGCTCATTTCTAGTGAAATATTTTAACCTTGATTACTTTTTTAACGCATCTATGATCCACGGTGCCATCCATTGCGTAATTTGTGGTTGAGCCTCGACATTTGGATGAATACCATCTCGTTGCATTAAGTCAGGGTTTGGTGCAATGTCCAACATAAAGAAAGGCACTAATGCAATGTCAAAGTCATCAGCAAGTTGATGGTAAACATCGTTGAACATTTTAGTGTATCTTGGACCGTAATTAGGTGGCACCATAATTTCAGTCAGTAATACATCAGCGCCACTGTCTTGAGACAAGCTAATGATTTTTGTAAGATTTGATTTCAGTTTGTTAGGCGGAAAACCACGAAGACCATCATTGCCACCCAGCTCAACTACGACTAGGTCAAATTGGGTTGAAGCCAGTAAATTCGGGAGTCTACGCAATCCACCTGCGGTAGTTTCACCGCTGACTGAGCCATTGATAATGTCATGTTCAGGGTGCTTATCACGTAACAATTGTACCCAACCTTGCTCTTCTGACATGCCATAACCTGCACTTAGACTATCACCTAAGATCAAAATCGTGGCAGCATAGCTAGAAGTGGAAACAAACATTGTAGATGCTACAAACAAAAATGCCGCAGTAAGCAGGCGTTTAGCCGGTAAATATAAGAAGGATCGTATGTCGACTAATTTTGCAAATAATTCAAGTGCCATTAATGTTACTAACCTCAATAAAACTGTAGTGACCCAAGAGGGAGAGCTTACTATCCTCAATGGCATTAATATGGATGTCAAGCAGGGCGACAGTATTGCTATTCTTGGCCCGTCAGGTTCTGGCAAGTCAACGTTACTGGGTTTGTTAGCTGCGCTCGATACACCAACCTCTGGTGAGATATTACTGGATGGTCAAGCCCTGTCTGGGCTTAATGAAGAACAAAAAGCGGCGCTGAGAAAACAAAAAGTCAGCTTTATTTTTCAGTCTTTCATGTTAGTTGATACCTTAACCGCGCTGGAAAATGTCATGTTACCAGCTGAACTTGCAGGTGTCGTGAATGCTCGAGAGAAAGCTGAAATCATGCTTGAACGTGTGGGGTTATCACATCGCTTAACCCATTTACCTAAGCAATTATCTGGTGGTGAGCAGCAACGTGTTGCTATTGCACGTGCCTTTATTTGCGAGCCCAAAGTGCTATTTGCTGATGAGCCGACTGGTAACCTTGATAGTGCCAACGGCGATAAAATTGCCGATATGTTGTTTGCTTTGAACCAAGAAAGCGATACTACATTGGTATTAGTGACGCATGATTTAGAGCTGGCCAAACGCTGCAAAAGACAGTTAGTGATGGAAAATGGCCACTTATCTGAGCCTGCTGTCAGTGAAGAGCAAAACGTCTCAGAGGAGGCGTGTTAATGGAATTACAATTAGCGTGGCGTTTATTTAAGCGCGAATTGATGCAGGGTCAGTTATTACTGATTGTACTTGCTATCACTTTAGCTGTGTTATCGGTCAGTGGGCTTGCGAGAGTGAGCGAGCGCTTACAAGTGGCAATTAACGGTGAGGCGGCCAATTTTATTGCGGCAGATAGAATCATTGATTCCCCTGCGCCGCTAGATGAGCAAGTACTGATACTCGCAGAGTCACTTGATATTAAGCATGTGACCAATATGAAATTTAACTCGATGGTTTATTCGGGTGATAATTTTCAATTAGTGACAATAAAAGCCGTGGGTGATGGCTATCCACTACGTGGTGAAATCGAATTATCATCTGGCATTACACAAGCATTACCACTAACAGGTGAAGCATGGTATGAAAACAGACTAGGTGGGTTATTAGGTTATCCAACAACCTTGGAGTTAGGTAATACTGAATTAAATTTATCTGCTGAGATTAGTCGATTACCTGATGCTGGCTTTAACCCGTTTGCTTCATCGCCAGTGTTATTAATGCGTTTAGATGATGTCGATGCGACTGGAATTATTCAACCAGGTAGCCGGGTAAGTTACGTCTATCAATTCGCAGGTGAAGCTGCTGCGTTAACTGAATTTGAAACTCAAGCTAAGCCGCTATTAAATAACAGCCAACGTTGGACTGATGTGCAGTCAGGTGATTCACCAATTGCCTCAGCGGTGAAACGTGCAGAACGATTTTTATTATTAGCCAGTTTACTGGGTATTGCCTTAGCGTGTGCTGCGATAGGTATTGCTGCGCAGCGTTATTGCCAACGACATTATGATGTTGTGGCAATGCTCAAAACCTTTGGCGCATCTTCAAAACAAATTCGCACCTTGTTTGGCATTCACTTAATGTTAGTCACAGTATTGGGTATTGTATTAGGTCTAATCGGTGGCTTGCTACTGGATATAGGTATTAACCAATTTTTACCTGCTGAAATAGCAGCCTATTCACCACCTTATTCAAGACCATTACTCTTAGGTGTCAGCACAGGTTTAATCAGCGCCTTTATGTTCTCTGCGTATCCTTTAATGCGTTTGCTGGCTATTCCACCTTTACGAGTATTGCAGCGACAGCTTGAAGGGCTACAGTTCGGCATGTGGTTACACTTATTGTTAAGCCTTGGCGCAATGGCGTTGTTAGGCTATTTGTATTCACGCAGTATCGCGTTAACCATGACCGTTGTACTGGCTGTGTTATTACTGGGTGTATTACTGAGTATTTTAGGCTTTGCCATGATCCGTTTAGGTCATAGCGTCGGCATGAAAACCACCAATCCATTTCAGCTAGCCTTGGCAGGACTTCGTCGCCGAGCGAGACAAAATGCGGTGCAACTGGTTGGTTTTAGTAGTGCCTTAGTGTTGTTATTGACGATTCTTGCACTTAGACAAGACTTATTGAATGAGTGGCAAAAGCAACTACCTGAAGATGCGCCAAATTATTTCTTGGTCAATATTGCCCCAGAAGATACCAAACCATTGGATGATTTTCTTGATAGTAACAAGATTATCGCAACTGATATTTATCCCGTGATCCGAGGCCGATTAACTCACATTAATGATGAAGAGTTGATTTCTCGTCGAGAAGAGAAAGATGGCGCAGAAGGCCGAGTGGGTATTTCAAGAGAGCTAAACCTTACGTACAGAGAAACACTGCCGCCGAATAATGAAATTACCCAAGGGACTTTTAATCAGGCGGATGATGAAGTCTCGGTTGAAGCTGAAGTGGCTGAGCGTTTAGGGTTATCACTCAACGATACGATGACGTTTAGCATCGATAATCAAAGTGTAAGCGTTAAGGTAACAAGCTTTAGACAAGTGCAGTGGGAAACCCTGCAACCTAACTTTTTCATGATTTTTAAGCCTAAAGCTTTGGAACCATTTTCGTATACTTCGATGGCCAGCTTCCATTTAAATGATCAAGATTTAAAGCAAGCGGGGAGTGATTTGACTGCCAATGGTGTGGTGCTACAACTCATCCAACAATTCCCAACAATATCTGTGATTGATGTTGGTGCTATGGTAGGACAGTTACGACAAATTATTGAGCAAGTTTCACTATCCTTGTCACTGGTGCTGGCGCTAGTACTGCTAGCAAGTGCATTAGTATTGATAGCACAAACAGAAGCTGGAATGGCAACCAGGCAGCGCGAACTCGCAGTGCTTAGAACCTTTGGTGCATCTGGTTGGCTGCTACGCTCAGCGACTGGGCTAGAGTTTGCTTTATTAGGTGCAATAGCGGGTATCCTAGCGGTAATCGTGGCTGAATTTGCATTGTATATGCTGAAAACTCAAGTGTTTGAATTAGTGGTATATATGCATTGGCCGTGGTGGGGGATTGCGCCGTTAGCTGGTGCTGCAGTGGTGGCTTTTTTAGGCATGTGGCGCTGTCGTCAATTACTGAATCAGTCATGCAGTGAATTGCTCAAAGCGGGTTAGTAATAAAACCCATTAACATCTAAAGGATTTGGATATGTTTGCGGTTATCTTTAAGGCTAAAGTGGGCGAGCAAAATCAACATTATCTTGATACTGTCGCGATTATGCGTGATTTAGCATTTGAGCAATATGGCTGTATTGATTTTATTGCCGTGTCAGAAGGGGAGCAAGAAATTGCAATTTCTTACTGGCAGTCAGAAGATGACATCAAACGCTGGCATCAGGATTCAAAGCATAGCGTTGCGCAGAAACTAGGCCAAGATAAGTGGTATGCGTCCTATACCGTTGAGGTTGTCGAGGTAAAAAGAAAATACAGCTTCGGTGAATAAATTAGTTTCGGTGATTTAGAGAAGCTTGGATGATTAATTTAGCTTGTTGAACTCATCATATTCATCCGTTAATTAATGCCGTTAAGCCAGCTTAACGGCATTTTTGTATCTATATTTATCAAGAATGCAATTTATAATAATTTATTGTTATATGGGGTTGTTGTTATAGTAGCGGAATTGTCAGATGTGACTCAGTGGATTTTATGATCAATCAAAAATGGCTAACGACCTTCCTTAAACTTGCTGAAGTCGGGCATTTTACTCAAACGGCAGAACAATTGTTTATGACCCAACCCGGTGTCAGTCAACATGTGCAGAAGTTAGAACAGCAGTTAAATGTACAACTTATTCAACGTTTTGGGAAAAGGTTTGAGCTTACAGATGCTGGCATGCAACTACAGCAATATGGCGAGCAAGCGCTAAAACAACAAGAGCAGTTTCTCAGTGATATTCAACAGGATTCACCTTTTATAGGGGAATGTCGCTTTGGTTGTTCAGGTTCTCTTGCTTTGTGGCTGTATCCACACTTTATCGATTACCAGATATTGCATCCTGAGTTATCTGTGTCAATAGAAGCTGGGCCGAATAAAAGAGTGATTGAGCAAGTATTTAATAACGATATCGACATTGGTATTGTGACTCAGTTTGTTTCTAATCCTGAGTTGGAAGTGACGCCAATAGGTGATGATAACTTTTGTTTAATTGTGCCTGCGGCTTATAAAGACAAGGAAATTTCATTTGAACAACTCACCTCACTGGGGCTGATTTCTCACCCAGATGCCAAGCATTACCTACAGTTATTGATCAACAGTAATTTTAAAACTGAGCAAGCTGGTAGCATTCCGATTGCAAGCTATGTCAATCAGTTAAATCAAATTTTACTTCCGGTTGCAAAAGGGCTTGGATTTACCGTATTACCAGAGTTTGCGGTAAACAGTTTTAGTCAACCAGAATGTATTTTTGTGGCCAAGTTAACTCATCAAGTTAAAGAGCCACTGTTTATGATCCGCAAAAAATTTCGTCCATTACCTAAACGTTATGATTGGTTTATTGAAACCACGACAGCGTTAGTGAACAAGTGAGTTATTGATATATTTCTACATTGATATACTGATATGGTTTGGTATAGCTTCTGATATACGAGGCTGTAAACGAAAAGTTATTGGATTAGTATGGTAATGGAAAGCGCAATCAATGGGTTTAATAACCATTGATTGCCTTAGCGTTATAGTGAACTCTTTAAAGCGTTTATCGACCTTAAGCTTTAAGTATCGAATCTAGTGCGGGTGAGATATCTGGGTATTTAAAGTTAAAACCTGATGCCAATGTTCTTTTAGGCAGTACAAATTGACCTTCTACAATTAAATCAGCCATTTCACCCATAGCAAGTCTTAGTGCAATGACTGGAGTCGGAATGCAGGCAGGACGGTTTAAGCTTGAGCCAATGGATTCGGCGAATTGCTTATGGTTTATTGGATTAGGCGCCGTTGCATTAAATACCCCATAGGCTTGATCTGTTGTCAGTAAATGCAAAATTAATTGAGTTAAATCGTCTATGTGTATCCAGCTTACACCATGTACCCCTTTGCCAATAGGACCGCCCAAACCCAACTTAAATGGCGGTAACATCTTAGCTAATGCGCCGCCATTTTTACCCAGCACAATCCCAATTCTGATCACACAAACTCGCGTTTTCTCAGATTGTGCTTGTAAGGCAAGATGCTCCCATTCACTGCACACTTGATGGCTAAATTCATCGTGAGCTTGGCTATCTTCATCTACAGGGATAGTACCTTGTCGTCCGTAAAAACCAATCGCAGATGCACTAATAAAGCTTGCTGGTGGTGTGTCACTTTGTTTTATTAACTGAGTTAGCAATGCGGTGATATTCCAGCGACTGTCGCAAATTTGCTGTTTTTGTTGGTTATTCCATCTTTTACCTACAATAGGCTCGCCAGCAAGATTTATCACGCTATCAAAATCATTTAAGTTTTTTAGTTGATTGAGGTCATCTAAATACTGATGTTCAGCACCTAAAGTCTGTGTTGCTTGAGTGATATTTCGAGTCACAATGGTGAGCTGATGTGATTGTTGGCTTAATAATGCGACTAGCTGTTTACCGACAAACCCAGTTGCACCTGTTATTAATATTTTCATATTCTCACCACTTTAAATTGTCAGTTAAAACTACAGCTCAGTTGCTAAAAATCAATAAAACCCACTCTTTTACACAGTTTGATACGATATAAAAGCATCAGTAGATCAGCTGTCATGCAAATCTTATAAACCTCTACTTAAAAACCTCTAAGGGTAATAAGGTTTACTAAACGCATTTCTACCTCATTGGCTTCGTATTTAGTATTGGTTCAGTTAATCTAAGTTAAACTCACGACTGAAGAGTCGCTGTAATGTGATTATTCTTTGTGAAGCACATTTAATAAAATAGCCGTAATATAGTCATTCATAGACTAATGATTATGAGTATAATGCGTAAGTTATTATTATTGTGCTAGTTTAATAGTCGATTTAATCATCAGGATTAATGCAAACGTCTTTTAATCCATTTTAAAACAACATTAAGTGTCTTGTGTTTTCCATCATGCTTCTAAATCGAGCTTATAAATACATGCGCACTTCTATGTGATATTCCAATAATACCAAAGGGTTTAAATATGAGTGGCGGCAATTCTTCATCGATGGCGTTTCGTGGTTTCGCTATCATGGCGTGTTTAGTGGTGATTTTAGCGGGAATTAAAACAGCAAGCCCCATTGTCGTGCCGTTTGTATTATCTGCATTTTTAGCCGTAATCTGTAATCCAGCGATTCAATTCATGACACGCTATCGTGTACCTAAATGGCTTTCTGTTATTTTATTGATGATGTTTATTGTCATGATGGGGCTATGGCTTGCAAGTTTGGTAGGGAGTTCGATAAACGAGTTCTCTCAACAAATGCCATTCTATCGTCAACAATTAATTGAGCAGTTTTCTTGGGTGTTAGAAAAACTCAATTCAATGAATATCAATATTTCGAAAGACAAAGTTCTTGAATATTTTGACCCTGGTATGGCGTTGAGCATGACAACTAATATGTTGTCTGGTGTTGGCAATGTGATGGCCAACTTATTCTTAATAATACTGACTATTATCTTTATGTTATTTGAAGCTCAGTCTTTACCGAAGAAGCTGCATTTTGCGTTAGATGATCCAGATATGCGCCTAAAGCAAATCGATAAATTTTTACATTCTGTAAATCAATACATGGTGATAAAAACGTTAGTGAGTATCGCTACGGGTATTATCATTGGCATTGGCTTATCTATTATTGGTGTTGATTACGCTTTGTTGTGGGCTGTAGTGGCTTTCTTATTCAACTATATTCCGAATATCGGCTCAATCATTGCGGCTATTCCGGCGGTATTATTAGCGTTTATTCAAATGGGTCCAGGTGCTGCAGGGGTAACTGCACTTTTATATCTTGGGACTAATACGGTTATGGGCAACGCTGTCGAACCGAGATTCATGGGGAGAGGCCTAGGTTTATCGACATTAGTGGTATTTCTGTCGTTGATCTTTTGGGGCTGGTTACTAGGCTCTGTTGGTATGCTGCTATCTGTACCGTTAACCATGGTTGTCAAAATTGCACTTGAGTCCAGTGAAGACGGTAAATGGTTTGCTATTTTGCTTTCTGATGAAGTGTCTACTGATACAGTAGCAAGTGATTATGTAGCAAGTGAAAGCCAGACTGATAAAAACGACTCAGCTGATGGCATAGATTTAAATTCTGACTCATCTGAATTGCAACAAGCAGAAGCTGTTAAGACGGCTGAAAAATCTTAAACAGCAAATCGTCGATAAATTAATTAAAAAATTGAATATTGTGAAAGTAAAAAATGAATTTTGATAGTGATGAATTTCCACTTGGTCAAGCACTTGCCCAAGTACAATTAACTGATGAACTTAGCCGCATTTTCCATGGCCGAGGCGGTCGTTTTACAGGTTTAGAGCACCTATGTTTGGATTGGTTTAAGCCTGTACTGTTATTAACCAGCTTTAAAGAGCTGTCTGAAGGTGAGCGCTTAATGTTGACTGATGCCATTGCAGCTGTTTGGCAACAACATCATAGTGAATTGAGCTTTAACTTGGTATTCCAATACCGTAATGCAGGTAAAACGGTTACTGAAATTGTGGCAGGTGAAGTGCCTGATAAGCACATTGTTTCAGAAAATGGCGCAGATTTTTTAGTGCATCTGTTGCGTGGTCAAAATCACGGTATTTTTCTTGATATGGCGAATGGACGTCGCTGGGTTAAGGAGCATGCAAAAGATAAAAAAGTATTAAACCTTTTTGCATATACTTGCGCATTCTCAGTGGTTGGTTTACAAGGCGGCGCTACCGAAGTTGTTAACATGGATATGAGTAAAGGCGCGCTTAGCATTGGCAAACAAAATCATTTGCTTAACGGATTTGAATCAGGAGCCAGATTTTTAGGTCATGATATTTTTAGGTCATGGGGCAAGCTAACTAAATTAGGCCCTTATGATTTAATTGTTGCCGATCCACCGAGTAATCAAAAAGGCAGTTTTGTGGCAACTAAAGACTATGTAAGACTTTTACGTAGGCTACCTGAGTTACTTGCTGTAGATGGTGAGGTGCTGCTGTGTTTGAATGCGCCTGAATTAGGTTGTGATTTTTTGATGCAACAGGTTGCTGAAACCGCGCCAAGTTTGACATTTGTTGAGCGTATTGAAAATCCACCAGTCTTTGCTGATATCGATGAGCAGAAGTCGCTAAAAGTACTTCGATATAGTGTTAATCCGTAATTATAATTATCAATAAACTGGAAATTTAACAGCACAATTGAATATATATTCAGTTGTGCTTTTTTATGAAAATACGTTTACTTGTCGTTTAATTTTGAACCAAAGCAATTGAACTAAAGCAATTGAACCAAAGCAAGCGAGTTCAAGCTGCGTAAATGGAAATCGCTGAAGCTTTAAACACTCAAAATAACTCTTTTTACTCTCCTATATTAGCAAATTACAACTTAACAAGTTGATAACTTCTCTGGAAGCGACTATATATACTTAAGTATTATATTCTGATTTGAACAAACCTTTGTGATTGTTGTAAGCATGCTAATGCTTTTCCCTTCCATCAGTTCTAGTTGAATAAGTCAAAAAGATACCTTTGTATTGCAAGTGTTTAATCTGTTTTTATGATCTAGATCAACAAAGATACGTTTTACCAATTTGTGAGTATATAGTTTAGTCTTTGATTAAAGATAAAATTCTCGCAAATCTTAGTATGTAACAACTAAGTTACATCACTTTTATTCTAAACCTCTACTGGAGGCTCCATGAGTACAGATCCGCAAAGCGAAAAAAGCCTGGAATTTAAGATTTTTATCTTCTTGACGGTTTTTTTAGCGCCAATCTTATCGGCACTATTAGTCAGTGCACTCGGTTTTACCATATGGTTCAGTCAAATCCTTTCAGGCCCACCGGGTGCTGGTTAGCCATTAATTAATAACAAAAATAAAAGAGAAGTATTCTTGATGAGCAAAAAAGAAATTCATGTAACCAGCCTAATCGTCCAAGTCCATCCTGATCAAATGGGTGATGTGCGTGAAAAGATTATGGCGATGGAAAATGCTGAACTATCAGTAAACAACGAAATGAAGATTGTAGTGGTGATTGAAGGACCGACTCAGCGTTCTTTAATGGATGACATCTCTACCATAAATGCTATCCCTGGTGTGTTAACAGCCACTATGGTTTATCACCAAAGCGAAGAGCTAGAAGAGGGTGAAGAATGAGTATGAACAGACGTGAATTTATGAAAGCCAATGCTGCTATAGCAGCAGCTGGCGTAGCCGGTATGGCATTACCTGCAACAGCAAGTAACCTGATTACGAGTTCAGAACAGACAAAATTAGAGTGGAATAAAGCGCCTTGTCGTTTTTGTGGTACGGGCTGTTCAGTTATCGTAGCCACCAGAGACGGTAAAGTGGTTGCTACTCATGGCGATGCAAAAAGTGAAGTTAACAAAGGCCTTAACTGTGTCAAAGGTTACTTCCTTTCAAAAATTATGTACGGCCGTGATCGCCTGCAAACCCCTATGTTACGTATGACTGACGGTAAATACGACAAAAATGGTGAATTTACCCCAGTTAGCTGGGATATGGCGTTCGACACCATGGCTGAAAAATGGAAAAAGACCATTAAAGCTAAAGGGCCGACTGCAGTAGGTATGTTTGGTTCGGGCCAATGGACCGTTTGGGAAGGTTATGCAGCCGTTAAGCTTATGAAGGCGGGTTTTGGTTCAAATAATATTGACCCTAATGCGCGTCACTGTATGGCATCAGCGGTAGGTGGGTTCATGCGTACCTTTGGTATTGATGAGCCAATGGGCTGTTACGATGATATGGAAGCGGCTGACGCATTTGTATTATGGGGCTCAAACATGGCTGAAATGCATCCCATTCTTTGGACTCGCGTGACTGACCGCCGTTTAAGTGCACCACATGTAAAAGTGGCAGTACTGTCGACCTTCCAACATCGTTCATTTGATTTGGCTGATTTACCGATTGTATTTACCCCGCAAACTGATTTAGCAATGCTTAACTTTATTGCGAATTACATTATTCAAAATGACAAAGTCGATAAAGACTTTATCAGTAAGCATGTTAATTTCCGTAAAGGCGAAACGGATATTGGTTACGGTTTACGTGCCTCACACCCGCTGCAGAAAAAAGCCAAGAATGTTGATACTGCAGGTGATTCAACCCCAATCGATTTTGAAGAGTTCAAAAAGTTTGTTGCTGATTACGATGTTGAAAGTGTCAGTAAATTATCGGGTGTGCCAGAGCATAAACTGATTGAACTTGCTGAGTTATACGCTGATCCTAAGAAGAAAGTCACTTCATTCTGGACCATGGGCTTTAATCAGCACACACGTGGTGTGTGGTGTAACAACCTGATTTATAACATTCACTTGTTAGTCGGTAAGATTTCGACTCCAGGTAACAGTCCTTTCTCGTTAACCGGTCAGCCTTCTGCATGTGGTACCGCTCGTGAAGTGGGTACATTCTCACATCGTTTACCTGCAGATATGGTAGTGACTAATCCTAAGCACCGTAAGCTTGCGGAAGATATTTGGAATATTCCAAGTGGCATTATCCCACCTAAACCGGGCTATCACGCTGTTGAGCAAAATCGACGTCTTAAAGATGGAGATTTAAACTGTTATTGGGTGCAAGTGAATAACAATATGCAGGCTGCTGCGAACATGAATGAAGAAGGCTTACCGGGCTACCGTAACCCTGACAACTTCATTGTGGTGTCAGATGCATACCCAACAGTCACGACTCAAGCGGGTGATTTGATTCTTCCTTCTGCCATGTGGGTAGAGAAAGAAGGGGCATACGGTAACGCTGAACGTCGTACTCAGTTCTGGCATCAAATGGTTCAAGCTCCAGGCGAGTCAATGTCTGACTTATGGCAGTTGATGGAATTTTCTAAGCGTTTTACGACTGACGAAGTGTGGTCAAAAGATGTGCTTGATGCTAACCCTGAATTTAAAGGAAAAACGTTATTTGAAGTCCTTTACCAAAATGGCAACGTAGAGAAATTCCCGTTAAGTGACACTGATCCTAAGTTTATGAATAACGAAGCTAAGCACTTTGGCTTCTATGTTCAAAAAGGATTATTTGAAGAATATGCTGAGTTTGGCCGTGGTCATGGTCATGATTTAGCTGACTTTGATCGCTATCATACTGAGCATGGTCTTCGCTGGCCTGTGGTTGATGGTAAAGAAACTAAATGGCGTTTCCGTGAAGGTGCTGATCCTTATGTTAAAGCCGGTAAAGGATTCGAATTCTACGGTAAGCCAGATGGAAAAGCAGTGATTTTTGCCTTGCCATATGAGCCAGCGCCTGAAATGCCAGATGAAGAATTTGATATTTGGTTATCCACAGGGCGCGTATTAGAACATTGGCACTCAGGTTCAATGACTCAACGTGTTCCTGAGCTTTATAAAGCCTTCCCTGATGCTGTGTGTTTCATGCATCCAGATGATGCTAAAAAGCGTGGTTTACGTCGAGGTGATGAAATTAAAGTCATTTCACGTCGTGGTGAGATTAAAACCCGCGTTGAAACTAGAGGACGTAACAAGCCACCTGTTGGATTGGTTTTCGTACCATGGTTTGATGCTAGCCAGCTGATTAATAAAGTTACACTTGATGCGACAGATCCATTGTCGAAACAAACTGACTTTAAAAAGTGTGCGGTTAAGATTGTCAAAGCCTAAGGAGAACGACCATGAAAGCAGGTAAAATTTTATCAATGATTGCGTTATTGGGCTTCTCTTTTAGTTTGATGGCTGCATCAGTACCTGAAGAAAAAATTGCCACGTTGCGTTTAGCACCAATTGAAGTTGAGCCAACACCGCCAGCGATGCAAAAGGTGATTAACTCTGACGTAAAACAGGTGCGCAATTATCCAATGCAACCACCGGTTATTCCGCATCGCATTGATGGTTACCAGATTGATTTGAAAGTAAACAAATGTATGCAGTGCCATGCGCGTAATAGTACTGGGCATTCACAAGCACCTATGGTGAGTGTGACGCATTATATGGATAGAGAAAATAACTTCTTGGCATCTTTATCGCCGCGTCGTTATTACTGTACTCAATGCCATGTATCTCAATTAGATGCCAAGATACTTGTCGAAAATGATTTCGTTGATGTTAAAGAGTTAATGAAACATTCTTCAACAACTGAGCACTAGGAGCGTTTATGATTTCAAAATTACTAGAAAACCTGAAGTTAATTTGGAAGGTACTTAATCGTCCAAGTGTTCACTACAGTCTAGGTTTTCTAACTCTTGGTGGCTTTGTTGCTGGTGTGATTTTCTGGGGGGGCTTTAACACTGCCTTAGAAGTAACTAACCAAGAACAGTTTTGTATTGGTTGCCATGAGATGGAAAATAACGTTTACGAAGAGTTGAAAACGACCATTCATTTCACTAACCGAAGTGGTGTGCGCGCTACGTGTCCTGATTGTCATGTTCCCCATAACTGGACTGATAAAATTGCCCGTAAAATGCAAGCTTCTAAAGAGGTTTGGGGTAAGGTATTTGGCACCATTAATACTCGTGAAAAGTTTGAAGCTAAACG
>NZ_MCUF01000051.1:0-303 GCF_002873615.1 Shewanella sp. 10N.286.51.B7 | reverse complement strand
GAAAAGTTTGAAGCTAAACGTCGTCACCTGGCCGAGAATGAGTGGAATAGATTAAAAGCGAATGATTCATTAGAGTGTCGTAATTGTCATAACTTCGACTACATGGATTTTACGCGTCAATCTAAACGTGCATCACAAATGCATTCAACTTCACTCGCCAGTGGTGAGAAAACCTGTATTGATTGTCATAAAGGTATTGCACATCAATTACCTGACATGGCTGGCGTAGAAGGTTTTTAATTATATTTAACGTTTAAATTTTATCTTAACTAGATTTTAAATTAACAATAAAAGGCCAGCATT
>NZ_MCUF01000050.1:0-9912 GCF_002873615.1 Shewanella sp. 10N.286.51.B7 | reverse complement strand
GATCCTCCTCAACAATATCCTTTATCACAAGTGTTAAATTAAGTAACAAGAAACACCCATTTAGACAAAAACCATTAACAATAAAAATTATTTAAAGTAAGGGACTGATGATGAAAACCATGAATAAGATATTTATATGCGTATCTCTCGCACTCTGTTTAGGAGCTCAGGTTCAAGCTGCTGATGGCGGTAATCCTAAAAAAGGTAAACACCTGTATAAAAAAGAATGCAAAGCCTGTCATAGCATGGGAGATGAAGGCGGTGAAATTACCCCAATGAGTAAAACCATGAGCCAGTGGGATAGATTTTTTAGACGTAATAAGCACAAAGCGAAAGCTGAAGTCTTTGAAGCTTTAAGTGAACAAGACTTATTAGATATTCAGCAATTCTTATATGACCATGCAGCCGATTCAGATCAACCACAAACTTGCGGTTAACTAACCTGGCTCGACTGTAAAACACATTTAAACCACCTAATTAATAAAAATATGGGGAATGCCTCAGGGATTAATGCTACCAAAATTCAGCACCCCCCTAGGATTCCCAACATCAATCGAAGGCAGAAATATAAATTAACCTGCTGATTCGAAAGGAGAGATGTTATGCGTACTCTTATTTCACTGCTTGTTGCAAACGCGTTGATATTATCAGCGAGTGTTTATGCAAACGATGCAGATATTCAACGAGATAGTCTGAGTAAAACTGATGCTCAAAAAATTGCAGACCTTAAACAACAGCTAGCCGACATTAATGATGAAATTGATGACATCAATGATCGAGTTGATAAAAATGAACGTCATACTGCACTTGATAGAATAGAAATCACTGGCGACTTTAGAACCAAAGTCCATTCACTTCATTATCAGGATGTCACTTGGAATCCTGCCATTAATGTCGATTTTAATGATTTTGGCGCTAAAGCGATGGGCGGCGAATTTGGTATGCCTGACGATGCAAACTCACCACTAGCCCAAATGATGGCCGCTAACCCTAATCTAGCATCTGCATTTCAAAGCGGTCAATTACAAGGGGTAATGCCTTATGTATTAGCCCCTAAAACTGCTCAAGATATTGATAATGACCTTTACTACACCACACGTTTAAGACTCAACCTCAAAGCAAAAGTGTGGGATAACGTCAGCTTTGCAGGCCGCCTGAGTATGTTTAAAAACTGGGGCGATTCAACTGGCGTGCAAGTATTTGATTCTTGGCGTTCATTTACCATGGATGGCACCAATAGCGGTAATCCAAGTGGCGACTGGTTACGAGTCGAACGCGCTTATTTTGACTGGAAAAACATTAACGGTTCACCACTTTACTTATCTATTGGACGTCGTCCATCAACTTACGGCCCACCAACCCAATACCGTGAAAATGAAAAACGTGGCGGCACTCCTTCTGGCCATTTAGTTAACTTTAACTTTGATGGCGCAACTATGGGTTATCACCTCAGTGATATTACTGGTGTCGAAGGCCAAGTTGTTCGCTTCTGTTACGGACAAGGCTTTGAATCACAGTGGGGTAACGGCGAAATGTTTGGTGATATCGTCACCAAAGATACTCACCTTGGCGGCTTTAATATCGACGCGATAAACGATGGTAAAAACTTCCTTCAATTTACCTTATTCGGCGCTAAAGATGTCAATGATGGCTTTAAAGGCACCATGGCTTTTCCAACTCAGCTTGCAGGTATATTTGCACCAACTATGTATCAAGACATGCAAAAGTTTGAAAACTTCAACTTTGTCACTCGCGTTCAGCCAAGTGATGTGATTGGCGATATGTTCTTAGGTGGTATTGGTTTTGCCCGCGAAGAAGATAACGACGTTAAATGGTTCTTATCAGGAGGCTGGACCCGAGCAGATGGTAATGGCAACGCAGGTATGTTTGGCGGCATGCTATCTGATGCTGTTTTTGAAGCGCAGCTTAACGCTGATGCCAGTGAAATTATCATGTTGCCTTCAGCTGCTGAAGACAGTGGCGCTAAAGATGGTTACGGAATTTATGTGGGCGTTCAAATCCCAGCGCCTTACGGAAAAGTCGGCCTCGAATATAACTATGGCTCTGAATACTGGACACCTTTCACCCAAGCTCAGGATGATCCGATTGGCAGCAAACTCGCTACTAGAGGCCATGTCGCTGAAGCCTACTATATGTTTGATATTAATCCAAAAATGTTCATTAAACTCGCAGGACTTTATTACGACTTTGAATACACAGGCAGTGGAACACCGGTTGGTAAACCACAAAAAGTCGATGATGTTGTCGCAGGTACAGCTTATTCAATGCTCCCTGTAGTTGATACCGCTTATGACATCAATGCATCGCTTACTGTTAATTTCTAACCTTAATAACTTCCCTCGGTTTTTACCGAGGGCAGGAGTCTTATTATGAAAATACTCATCGCCAGCTTAATGACCGGTGGATTATGTTGCTTTAGTTTATTTGCCAACGCGGCGAATCCACACAAAGAGTTTATTGAAGGCCCTTTTACTCAAGGCAGTGAGGTCACTACTCAGTGTATTGAATGTCATGAAGATCACGCTAAAGATGTCATGAAATCATCTCATTGGACATGGGAGCTTGAACAAGAGTTACCTGAGCGCACCGTGACCCGCGGAAAGAAAAACGCTATTAACAATTTTTGTATCGCAGTATCAGGTAACGAGCCACGATGCACCAGCTGCCATGCTGGTTATGGTTGGAAGGACGACAGTTTTGACTTTACTGATATGACCAAAGTCGACTGTTTAATTTGTCATGACACTACAGGCACTTACGTAAAAGATCCCGCTGGAGCAGGAGAAGTTCTCGCTAAGGTAAATCTAGAACGAGTGGCACAAAATGTAGGGGCGCCAGTGCGAGATAATTGCGGCAGTTGCCATTTCTATGGTGGCGGTGGTGATGGTGTAAAACACGGCGATTTAGACTCTTCAATGTCTTATCCAGACAAAGTCACTGACGTACATATGGACACCGACGGTAATGATTTCCAATGCCAAACCTGCCATACAACCGAGAGTCACCAGATAGCAGGCAATGCCATGGGCGTTTCACCTGGTGGCATGAGTGATATTGGCTGTGAAAACTGCCATGAAGCTGCACCACATACCAATAAACGTCTTAATACCCACAGCAGCAGTATTGCCTGTCAAACCTGCCATATTCCTGAGTTTTCTAAAAATGAACCCACCAAAATGAGCTGGGATTGGTCAACCGCAGGACAAGACATTGAGCAAACTAAAGATCAATATGGCAAACATACTTACATGAAAAAGAAAGGCAGTTTTGTGTGGGCAAAAAATGTGAAACCTCAATATGCTTGGTATAACGGCAAAGCCGATGCTTATATGGCTGGTGATAAGATGGATCCTAACGCCATCACCAAGCTGACTTATCCTTTAGGTGATATTAATGATGCAGCGGCAAAGATATATCCATTTAAGGTTCATACTGGTAAGCAAATTTACGACAGTAAACAAAACATCTTCATTACCGCTAAAGTCTTTGGTAAAGGTGGTTACTGGAAAACATTTGACTGGGATAAAGCCGCTAAACTGGGTATGGAAGCTAATCAAGCCATGCTAGATAAAGGCATTAAATACAGTGGTGAATATGGCTTTGCAGAAACAGAAATGTGGTGGCGCATCAATCATATGGTGGCGCCAACCGAGCAAGCTTTAAACTGTAATGATTGCCACAATAAAGGCACAAGAATGGATTGGAAAGCTTTAGGTTATGAGGGCGACCCAATGAAGAATAAAGCAATGAAAAAACATGTGACAACCCAAGAATAATCAATAGTGTTACTTCATAAAAACTGCCCTATTAAAACGGGCAGTTTTTATGCTCATCGTCAAAGTTCCACGTAAGTTTAAAACCCTCGTTAGCTTCTCTAGTAATAAATACCCTTGCTAATAAAAATTCTTCTTTTTACTTCATTAAAATAATGCTAGCCCACTCAACCTTGCACATTGCAGTTACATGTCATCTGAATAGAAAATAAACTGTTGAAAATATAAGCGTTCATCCTTAAGTTAACCATGAACATACTAAAAAATAGTCTACGCTTTAATCTGAGCTTTTTATTATGTCATTGACTAGCCATGTTAACGAATAGGATGACTGTAACATGCAAGAGAACTTTCGATTATTTTCAAGAAATAAAGCATTTCCAGAGTTACTGCTGTCTTCGACTTTTATCAATTTATTGTCGTTAGCGCTTCCTTTCACCATGCTGCAAATTTACGATCGTATTTTGCCAAATCAAGGTTATGGCACCGCCACTATCTTAGTGTCTGGGGTTGCTATCGCCATATTGCTTGAACTGGTTTTAAGGTATGGCCGAAGTTGGCTGTTAGCCGCTTCTGCTGCAAATTTTGAATTAGAAACCACCACAGATGTGGTCAGCAAGTTAATGAAAGCTGACTACAATCATGTTGAGGCCATGGGTACAGGCCGAATAGCAAATGGGCTTGCTAGTATCGCCAGTATGCGAGAACTGTATTCAGGCCAAGCCATTGTCGCATTGATGGATTTTCCTTTTGTACTGATTTTTTTAGCATTAGTTGCCTATATTGGCGGCCCGTTAGTCTTCATACCGATTGCTGTCTGGCTTGTTGTTGGTGCACTGGTTTTCTATATTGGAAAAAAGTTAGCAACTGCGACTCACGCGTTAGCTTTATCTGATGCAGAACGAACTAGAATGTTGATTTTAGTCCTTTCAGGCTTAACGACTGCTAAAGCACTATCTTTAGAAGATCGTTTATCTGGCATTTATAACAACATCAATCACCAACGGCTTGAGAGTCAACAGCAAGTCGATTGGCTTTCGGCCAAGCTTCAAGAAGTCATTCAAGGTGCTGCACAAGGGACGACGCTGATATTAGTGATGTTAGGTTGTCTTGAAGTGCTCAACGGCTCACTGACAACTGGTGGATTAGCCGCCTGCTCTATATTAGCGGGTCGAGCGGTTGCGCCTTTAAGTGCGATTATTAGCTTACGGTCACGCTTGGTGAGTGCACAAACGGCAATGTCCCATGTTAATGACTTAACCCAACTTCCGGAGGAGTCTTTTCAAGGAACTAAAATCTATCAACAAAAATTGCCTTTAGGTCCTATCCACTTCGAAAATATCAGCAGTAAAAACCTTGGCACAGCTATCACTCATTTCAGCCATCACATTCAAGCGAATAGTTTGGTCACGTTGCAATCAAATCCATTAAGTCATGCAAGCCATCTGTTAAGTATTATCGCAGGATTTCAACAAGTATCAGCTGGTCAAGTGACGATTGATAATATTGCCATCCACCAACATGATTCTAAAGAGTTCAGACAGTCAATCACTTATGTAGCACCTTGGCCAACATTGTTTGCTGGCAGTTTATTAGAAAACATGACGATGTTTCGAGCCGAATTTGAACCTCAAGCCATGGCTATTGCAGACAATTTAGGACTCACAAGTAAAATAGCTGAACTACCCAATGGTTATCAAACAATGGTCGGTGATAGTGACAGCCAAATGTTGAATAAGGGCGCAATTAAGCTGATTGCGATTGTGCGAGCAATTGTGCAAAAACCTTCAATTTTATTACTAGATGAACCAATGATATCGCTTGATGCTGATGCACAAGGCCGTTTACTCGCCTTACTGCAACAATTAAAACAGCAAATGACAATAGTGGCTGCCTCTCATTTTACCGAGCTTGCAAGTTTAAGTGATGAATGTATTGAAATAAATGGCGTTGCGCACCGCGAGATGGACAAATCTACAACAACGAAAGCGGCACAGGAGGTAAGCTCATGAGCACGACTGAATTGGAGCTAAAACCACTTGTAGTTGACTTGTTCCAGCAACTTGGACTGTATACACAAGCCAGTAATATTGCTAACGATCATAATAACACTGATCTGAATACACTCGGGTTATCACGGTTATTGAAAAAGCATCAAATAGGCTTTTCAGTGACAAATAATACGGCAAAAAATCTGCATTTATCGATACACCCTTTCCTTGTTATTCCGCAAAATGAACCAGGGTTTATTGTCAGAAGGCAGGGCCATGTTTTTGAAGCTTTAACAGGAAGCCAATGGCAATCAATCGACTTAACTCAACTCAATGATACGGCTTATATTTTCTTAATCGAGTCGTTACCAACCACCAGAAAAAATGTTAATGCGTTTGCCGCTCACATGAGTAAAAGAACCAAATGGTACAGACCGGTTTTTTGGCTAAGTTTACTCTCAAGTATCACCGGACTTGCAGTGCCATTTTTTACCATGGCTGTATACGATCGCGTAATAGGAGGCCAAAGCCCTGCTATTTTGCCTAGCATTGCATTGGGTGGTTTATTAGCGGTCGGAATATTGATTAGCACTCGACTTGCTCGCGCACAAATCTTATCAACAACCAGTAATCGTTTTGCTAGAGATCTCTCTGAAATCACTTTTTATCGCTTATTACATATGCCTTTAATGGTGTTATCTAGGGTAGGAATCTCAAATCATATCGCTCGAATGCGCAATGCGGAAAAAGTTCGCATGTTATTATCTGGCCCTGGCGGTGGGGGGCTTGTTGATTTGCCTTTTACCCTCATAGCCTTGTTCGCCATCATGTTTTTAAGCGGTTGGTTAGTCCTCGTGCCAATTGGTATGTTGATGCTTTATTACCTCGTGATGCAAGTACTCAATAAATATGTCCAAGCTGCTTCACCCACAATCAGCGGTGAATATCAAAATGCGATGAGTGAGTTATCAAAAAACTTACTTCAATTAAAAGCTGCTGGTGATACCGAAGCTTGGCAAACCAAGTTTATTCGTCAAAGCCGTGAAAACAGTCGCCAAAATTTTCTCTATGCAAAGCGTAATGGTCTTAACGCTGCTGTTGCACATTCCCTCAGTTTATTTACTGCACTCATTACTGTTTTTACCGGTATCTTTTTAGTCTTAGATCAAACGATATCGCCAGGAGCACTCATTGCTTGTGTGATGATGATATGGCGAATTACAGGCCCAGCTCAGTTAGCTTTCTCATCGAAACAAAAATTCACCATGATGGATATTGCGGTCAAACAATTTGATCGTTTCATGCAAGCTAGCACCGAACAATCAGAATTAAGGCTAGACACGCCAGATAATACCAAAGCGCCATCATTAGCTTTCCAACACCTTACATTACGCTACAAAGCTGAGGGAGAGGCTGCATTGTCTGGCGTGACATTTGATGTAGAACCTGGTGAATTAGTGGCAATTATCGGTCCAAATGCTTGTGGTAAATCGACACTTTTACTGAGCGCATTAGGCGTATTAGAAGCTCAAGCTGGCTTTGTCACACTGAATGGCAAAAACCTTAAGCAGTATGACACTGAAATCTTTCGTCATTGGGCTGCATATAGTCCATCGCAGCCGGATATTTTCCCCGGTACATTAGCTGAAAATATCAGAATAGCAAAACCCAAAGCCAGCGATAAAGAAATTATTGATGCACTGATAAAAGCGGGAGGTGAGAGCTTCTTTAACAGCATTAATAATGACCTTAGCGTCGACTTACTAGGTGAGAATAATGCCATGCTATCAGCAATAGAGGGCAGCTATATCAACTTAGCACGCGCCATAATAAAGCAATCACCATTAATGTTATTAGATGAACCACTGCCCCACCGAAACCCACTTTCAAAAGCAACGTTGATAGAGACATTATTAAACCTTAAAGGTAAATCCACCGTACTGTTTACGAGTCACGATCAAGAGTTAATCCAACACGCTGACAAGGTCATTGTTCTAGATAAAGGTGCTGTGGTTTATGCAGGCCCAATACCAGACAAGGCTACTGAAGCATCAAAAAAACCAGATACAACTGAATCCCCTTCGACCGTCGCCATGCAGGAGTCTCCAACCAATGGATAATCGTCAACTAGCTAACCGAGTATGGCCAGAACACGAATTTGCTGAAGCAATAGAAGCGCCCGCAGAGCGTAAAATCATTCGTAATATTATTTTAATTATTACAGGTTCAATATTAATCATGCTGATATGGTCAATTTTTACCAGCGTGGAAGAAATTTCTAAATCGAAAGGTCAAGTGGTGCCTCTGGGCCACCGCCAAGTTATTCAAAGTCGTTCAGGAGGAACGATTGCATCCGTTGTTGTTGAGGAAGGTGACGTTGTTAAAAAGGGAGATATTCTAGCGAGTTTTGTGTCTATCGATAGTCTATCCGCTGAAGAAGAACTCACCAGCAAACGGGCTAACCTCATTATGAGAATAGAACGCTACGATGCCTTTACCGAACAAAGAGAAGCTAACTTTAGCGAATTTGCAGTTGAGTACCCTCAACTCCTCAGGCTGCATAAATCATCATTGCAACGTATGAATGAAGAACGCTTTGCAATGGAGCAACTGTCTGAATCTGATATTGATAAAACTCAAGCGGAACTTGAAGGTCTAAAAGCTGAGATACCTCCGTTAAGCGATCAGATACAAACCGCAGAACAAACCCTAAATATGATGTTATCTGTCACAGCAGAGCAAGCGGTATCTAAACTTCGCATTTTAGAGTCGCAACAGAAACTGGATTCTTATATCCGTGAACTGAAATCGATGGAAAGTAAGCAACAGGTTCTATCAAAAAACTTAGTTAATTTAGAACGACAACTTAAGCAAAAACAAGCCTCGTTATTTAAAGAGGTTGGTGAAAAGCGTACCGATACTCAAGCTGAATTGTTAGGTGTTATTGCTAGGCTTAAATCTTCTGATTCTTTGGTGTCTCAAAACACAGTAACAGCGCCTGTTGACGGAATTATTCAATCCATCCCGACTAGTTCTACTGGCAGTGTAATTCAACCTGGTGGGACTGTCGCCGTCATTGTTCCAATGACTAAGACAGGCCTAATGGAAATTAAACTCTCACCTCGTGACATTGGCTTTGTTCATGTTGGTCAAAATGCTCGAATAAAAATTGATGCCTTTGATTACAGCCGCTATGGCGCGTTAGATGGCATTGTAAAACGTATTTCACCAAGCACAGATAAAGATGAAAAAGGCGGCGTATTTTATAAAGTGCAGCTTGCCATTGATAAGCCCTACTTTTTGGATAATCCCGATAGTTTTGCATTAATTCCAGGAATGACTGGCGAAGCAGATATTGTGACAGGTGAAAAAAGTGTCTTCCAGTACTTATGGAAACCAGTGTTCACCAACATTAACGAAGCATTTGGCGAAAGGTAGGAGTCCAACATGACAAAGGATAATAAGGGTCATCAATCTTCGGGCTCCGACCAAATACATTCTGATAATGAAATTCATAAAGAGAATGATAAAACCGTTGACGTGAACGCTGCAGAGCAGAAAAAACGGGATAACAAAGCGAAACAAGCAGTAAAAAAAATTGATACGCAAGCGCAGAAACTTAAAGCCAAAGAATTGAGAGATACGGCACCGGTTAAAGGAGCTTTGAATCAAGATTTAGTGGCAGACAAAACGTCGCACAGCTTATCCGCCCATCAAACTCAGCCTTCAACAAGCGAAAAGATAGTCTCAAAAGCTGATAATACTACTCTCACAGCACCAAGTGAACGCATTAGCAATGTTGAGCAACAAGTCAAATTAAATGCAGTATCTGAAACAGCTGAAAATATTCCTGACTCAACGGCGAAAACCCAACAAGCGCTAGTTAAAGAGACCGGTTCAACTGAAACAACAGGCATAGACCACTCAGGTCAGTTTCGAGGTGGACATACCGCGACACAGGATATAAGTCAGTTTAAAACTGCGAAAATTTCACTTGCTGAACATTCGGAAAATCAGCATTTTAGCATCGACTTAAGCAGTCAACGTATTCACAACCCAGCTTTTGTCCCTCCCCAAGAGCCAAAACCACTCATTCCAGATGAATTAACTGGCACTGGCACTGGCAC
>NZ_MCUF01000049.1:0-98597 GCF_002873615.1 Shewanella sp. 10N.286.51.B7 | reverse complement strand
TAGCGATTAAGATGCTGCTGGATTTAGTGAGGGAACCACAAGCATCCTATTAAATTCGTGGGGATCCCTCAGGGTCAGGGTAAACTTTTTTTATTACCATACTTTCCCTAATCCTACGACCCAGCTTTAGACTCCTTGCTCTAACGCATTTCTGTCCAAAAGTGAGATAGCTATGATGCTGATGAGTTGTGATCACCAAGCGATTCTGTCGTACTTTAAATACCAACCTGCTCTCCCGTATGACAATCAGCTATGAGCCATTGCACCGTCTAAACTTTTTATGACAGTTCACTACTTTAAAAAGCGTCAAAAACAGCCCTTTTTACAAAAAAATATGACAACTGATATAATTAAAATACAAAAGGAAAACTTATTAACCTAACTCACTGTTAAGTATAGACTTCATTGATATCTGTCAAGTTTTATGTCCCAAGTTATTTCCAAGGGTGATGCGTTATGGGTAAAATCTACGATGGCATCCATCGTTTAAGTTTCTTAATTGGTCAAGACGGTAAAGTGGCGCACGTGTTTGATAAATTTAAAACTAAAAATCATCACGAAGTTGTCTTATCAGTTATCGCTGAACACTAATCACAGAATAGTATAAGCATTTGAATTAATTCAAATGCTTATACTAAAAGGCTTCGTTAACACGAAGCCTTTTTTGTTACTGATTATTGATTCATTATAAACTGACTTTTATTCCTGAGGCTTTTGTTGACTGTTGGACGGTTTTTTATCCGTTGCTTGCGTTTCATTTTGCTCAGCTTGTTGTTTTTCCGCTTGCCCTTTTTCTGCTAGCAGTTTTGCTTCTCTATCAGCCACTTCTTTTAAGTTACGTTGGATGACATCCTGCTCTTGGGCCTCTTGTGGTAACAAGCTGATGAGCTCGATGCCTATCGGTAAGTCTTGCTCAATACCTGAGACAATTTTTACTTTTTGATCTTTAGTCAAATAAATTAATGGCATTGCAGTTTCGCCATAACGAGATTTAAAGTCTTCCAACGTAAAGTTTTCAGTGATGTTAGTCACCTTGATGACCGCACCTTTAGCCATATAACTGGCAATTCGTGCATATGAGACAGACTCACCAAATAAGCATAAACGTTGTAAATATGATTCAGACAATTGATGTCTAGCACTTCCGCCTTCAGCATTATTTAAACCATAAACTTTTTCACTACCAAAATAGTCCTGAAAATGAAAACTCACTAGTGGGTTTAATTGTCGATAAGGTGACAGGATTAGTACTCGGCCTATACCGCTTAAGTCCATAAAGTTATCGGCATGCTCTGAAGCTGGGTTGCCAAAATACACTGGAATATTTGCCATACGCGCTTGACGAATATTATCCCAGTTATTATCAGCAAGCATGACTTTGACATTTTTCTCAGTTAACACTTTAGCTAACTCACGTGAAAATTTAGATGCGCCAAATAACAGTAAACCTTGTGATGAATCCGCTTTAACGCCTAAAAATTTAGCCCATGGGCCTGCAGTCAAACTTTGAATAACGACTGTACCGATAATAATTAAGAAAACTAATGGCACAATTGAGCTCGCGCCGTTAACCCCTATAGCTTCTAGTTTTATCGCAAATAGTGATGAGATAGCTGCTGCAACAATACCGCGTGGTGCAACCCAACTTAAAAACCATTTATCAGAGCGGGACAAGTTAGTGCCAATGCCTGAAATCCAAATGCTTAATGGTCTCGCCACCAGCATTACAACCATTAATACACCAATGCCACCCCAACCCAGATCTAACATGGCTGTTGAATTTAATCTTGCAGCTAATAAAATAAAAAGTGCAGAAATTAACAGCACCGTTAAAGTTTCTTTAAACTCTAAAATATCCGCAATATCCACGCCGCGCATATTGGCCAGCCAAATTCCCATTACGGTTACAGTCAGCAGACCTGATTCTTCTTGAATTAAGTTAGAACCAACAAACATGCCTAGCATGATGGTTAGCACAGCCGTATTTTTAAGATAATGGGGAAAGACATTGGTTCTTAACGCGACACCAATTAAATAACCAGCTATAGCGCCCAAGCCAAAACCCAGTAGTAAAGTAATACCTAATGCAGACAATACATGAGTGGTTGGGTCTGCTGCGGCAGCAACTGCGATATATTCATAAACTAAAACCGCTAGAATTGCGCCAATTGGGTCTATCACAATGCCTTCCCATCGCAATATACTGGCAAGGTTTGATTTAGGCCTTACTGTACGCAGCATAGGGACAATAACCGTTGGCCCTGTTACCACAACTAAAGCGCCAAATAACAGTGCCATAGGCCATTCAAAGCCCAATAACCAATGTGCCGCAGGGGCAATACATGCCCAAGTGATAAAAGCACCAAAAGTGACTAAATTCGTCACCATGCGGCCGTGATCTTTAATTTCTTTAAAGTTAAGCGTTAATGCGCCTTCAAACAGGATGACTGCAACCCCTAAAGAAATAATAGGAAACAGTAAATCACCAAAAATGGCGTCTGGATTTAAAATGTCTAAACCGGGTCCTAACAATAGTCCACACAGCAATAGCGGTAAAATTGCAGGTAATCGTAACTTCCAGCCGATCCACTGACACAATAAAGACAACACACCAATGAGTGCGAGCATGCCTGTGATGTGTTCAACCATGTATATATCCTTATAAAAGCGCTAACGTGCTTAGCTGTATCTTTGTCGATGTTCTTTGTATTTTACTTACAGTAATAAAATACTAAATACCTAAGTAGAGCAAGTGATAATTAATAGATTAGACGCATTTAATTAAAGATTCATTAACATCATAAGGTGTTGATTTGAAATATGTAAAAATTAAGCAAACTGTGAAAGGTAAATTTCGAACACAAAAAAGCCCTTGTCATATGACAAGGGCTGATCTGTTTGGCGGAGCGGACGGGACTCGAACCCGCGACCCCCGGCGTGACAGGCCGGTATTCTAACCAACTGAACTACCGCTCCTAAACTGTGCTATCTGTTATGAACAGTATCAAACAAATAAACATAATCTAAGTAACTTAACTGGCGGAGCGGACGGGACTCGAACCCGCGACCCCCGGCGTGACAGGCCGGTATTCTAACCAACTGAACTACCGCTCCACTTAAGTTGCGAAGAATAATAGAGATGTCGTCAAAAACCGTCAACCGTTTTTTTTATTTTTTTGTCTGTTTAGCCAAAAAATGTTCAACCAAGCTTAATTCATGAGCTTTTTGGATGTAAATAAACCAGTTTAGTGCCCTTCTTGTGATGTCATTATTTTCATCAAACAATAAAACTCATAACCAATAAATATCTAATCAGTAATTAACCATGGGGTTACTCTTTTTTTTAAAAGAAGAATCTTTTTATTGATAAATACTTAAACAAGCGTGAATACTTAAGCAAGAGTGAATACTGAAGCAAGTGTGAATACTTAAGCAAGCTTGAGTCCATAGCTGATCTACTGTCTGGTCAGCTATAGACTTTTATAGCTTGATAAGCTGCTTTAAAGCTCCTATCAATACTGCTTTTAAACATGAAAAAGCTAGCATTAAAGTGAGCCACAAAACGTTAAGCAGTTACAATACGTATTTAGCTGAAAACATAATGCGATTTAACTCTCCTTCATCGCCATTTTCTTTACTGTTTTTAGCGTACATGTACTCAACTCCTACTGTCAGAGGCTTAACAGGTGAATAGAGTAAATTAACATAGCCAGAGTATGAGTCTTTATTGACCTCATCTGCCATCAAGCTGGTATTGTTATCAGCACTAAAGGCTGAAGCTGTTAAGCTAGTACGCCATTTATCATTCCACCAGTGACGATAAGCAATAAAACCCCCATAGGATGAAATGGTGTCAATATCGCCATCAGCATCAATAACGCCGGCATTTACATAATTTAATGCCATATAACGACCTAAACCTTCTCCATATGTCGCTGTAAACTTTAAATCATCTTTTCCGACGGGAAGTATGCCGCTAACGCTTACACCGTAACCCATAGCTGTGGCATCTAACTGAATATCATTGATTTCGGTTTCTATATTGAGCTGTCTTGCAATACCGGCAACAGAAAACTTAGCCCCCTGCTCTGTTTTAATGTTATATCTTGCGACAACGTCTGGCACCATGCCACTACCACTCACAATTCTGCTTGTACTTTGATAAGCATTTAGTGTTGTTTCGGGGTTTTCTAATGAAAATTGAAACCCACCATTGGTATATCTAACTTGCGTTTGACGAACAAACGGTGTCCCTTCAGCAGCACCAACAAAATCAAGGTTTTCAGGTAACGCTGCAGGGTTTTGAAAAGTGGTCCAAGACTGGCCTACAGTCCAATTGTCAAAACTGAAAAAGGCATGACGAATACGCGGCGAATAGCTATTAGAAACACGTTCATTGCCATCAGCATGTGTCATAAAATCTAACTCAATAAAACTCGTTAATTTATGATCGTCGATACTGCTAACCGTTTTAAAATTAAATCTTGATTCCCTAGCTTGAAAATCAACAACCTGACTGCCATTACCATCAACGCCATAGATAGTGCCAGGCACATAAAACTGCCTTGAGATTGAACCAGAGTCAGGTGCGCCATTACTATAATCACTGAACATGGTATCGACTTTTATATAGCCGCCAAAGTTCACGTCAGTGTCATCAATCACTGATGCGCTTACATTTGTTGCGGCAAGTGCGCTGGCGACCACTAGCCCTATTAGGCTCAATCCTTTGTTTAATTTAAAAGATTTAACATCTGATGACTTTAGCTTGGCGTTAACTACACAGTTTTTCATTACATCACCTTATTTTTATTTATAACCTTCCATCGCATCCGTAAATGATGAGAAAGATTGGGATTTAGGAATTTTTAATATCCATGGTGTGATGATAAAACTGGAATTTGTTCCAAAATGTGGGTTACTAGAAGGTTTACAAAAAGAAACTCAGTCGTAACAAGAAAGTTAAAAGTGAGTCCCAAAGATTTGATATTAGTGATAAATGTCGCTTTTTGGATTGGGTGCCATAGTGTGAATAAGCTTTCTTTAACACGCTAAATGATTAGCTAATAGAAGATTGATGGTGAGATGATTAAAAATGGAGCTAGCATTGTAGCTCCACCGTAGTAGTTACTTTTCGTCTGGCATGGTTAAATCGAGATCATCAATGCTTGGTTCGTCGGTATTCTCAGCACCACCCTCTTGCTCTAAACGCAGTTTTGTTGCCGCTAACGCTTTGTTTAGCGCTTGTTTCTTGCGCCAAATAATTAAACCTAGAATGCCAATCACTAATAAACTGCCGTTGATGACTAAAATCCAGAAAATGGCTTTGTCTTTTGCTGCTGCCTCTTCTTGCGCTGCTTTAATCGCTGCACGCTGGGCTAACTCTTCGGCTGATGGTGGTGGCGCAGGGGGTTCAATTAAGTTGAAAAACTGCTCGGGTAAGTCCAGTACAATCTCACGGCCTTCAATAGTCGTTGAGACTGCAGAGCCTTTAATTCGATAGCTACCAAAGCCAGTGACCGATGGGATAGCGAGTAAGGTTTCAGCGAACTGAACCTCATTAAAGCTTATCGGTAACTTAAGGCCAGCTGGTCCGACAATATCAAAATGAAAATGAGTTTGTTCAAGTTGTAAAACGTCGTCATCTACGTTTAACTGAAGATGCCAAACACCGTTTAATTTATCTTCAGGTTCAATTACATCTACAGCAATCGGTTTTTCTGATAAGTAAAATGGGTAGCTAATTTCTCGTTGAAATATATTATTTCGAGCTTCAACCGTTAAGGTGTAATTCCCCCACGGTTGATTGAGGTTTTTCTTACCAGTAAAGATACCATCATCAGGTACTTCATCTAGCCCTTCGCCATTGTCTTTATAGGAACCTACGATGACAGTTCCGGTGGTAAAGTTTGCGTCAGTGTTTTTATGATGACTGGCAAACTTGACTGTCCACTCAATCATGTAATCAAGCCCGGGCAGCCTGACTGTTAATCCATCCCCTAATAAACGCGATGTCACTTTTAAACGCTCGCCTTGAAATAAAGGCTGTGGAATTGGCTCAACGTCAATTTCAAGGTTAGACACTTTTTGAATGGTTGAATTGGGCGCTAAACTGCCCAACAGCTGCCATGGACCAGGCATTGGCTTTTGGATTTTTATCATATCACCAGTCAAGCCATCAACCCATTTGACAGACTCAGGATGCCTATCGGCATACCATTTAGAACCATCGGGTAATATGACAATAACGGGCGCGGAGCCGTATTCACGTTGCACTAATAATGTCAGTTCATCGACCATATGATCAATTCTGAACCTATTTTTAAGTTCAGTGGCCTGTGTATATGGCACAGCTAACGCCAATTGAGAAAAGGTGCTCGCAATCAGTATTAGCAGTGACAATGCCAGTGACATTAAATACGGTTTAATTCCATTCATTACTTGCGCTTTTACCTTAATTTTTAGGCTTCACCTCTCCAGAGGCACTTCCCCGATTTCTTGACTAAATCAAGACGTTCGTCATGTAATACTAATTCATCGGCCGTAGCTGAGATCACTTTAAGATTAAACTCATTTTGATCAATTAATTGTATCCCACCACCCTCTTGCCCCGCTTTTTCATTGGACAAATTAAACTTAATTTGTCCGCCCGTCATGATCAGATAAACATCTGCAAGAATTTCGGCATCTAATAACGCGCCGTGATAAGTACGACGCGAAAGATCGATACCATAACGACGACACAGGGCATCAAGGTTGTTCTTTTGCCCAGGGTGAAGATGTTTTGCAACGGTTAATGAATCGAGAATGCCACAAATATCAGCAGTTTTGGGGCCGATGGGTTGAAGGTTTGCAAATTCGTGATCCATGAAGCTGATATCGAACGGTGCGTTATGTGCGACGATTTCAGCGCCATCAATAAAGTCGATAAATGCTTGGGCTATTTGATGAAAACGAGGCTCTTTTGCTACTCGTTCATCAGTGATGCCATGTACTTCAATTGCTTCAGGATCAATGAGCTGACCAGGGTTAATATATTGATGGTAAGTTCTACCGGTTAATTTACGGTCAATGACTTCAACACAACCAATTTCAATAATGCGGTGACCAATATAAACAGGCCCGCCTGCTTGGTTCATACCCGTTGTTTCTGTATCTAAAATAACCTGGCGACTTGCGCTAGAAATAATATTCATAGGTAACTCAATTAATAGTTGTGTATTTAAGTATAATTGCCGCAATTAATACGTATTGTATGGTAACAATTTGATGTCAGAACTAAAACAAATCAAAATTTATACTGATGGCTCATGTCTGGGTAATCCAGGTCCTGGCGGATACGGTATTGTAATGAAATATAAGCAGCAAACCAAAGAATTGTCTGACGGATTTAAATTGACCACTAATAATCGCATGGAATTATTAGCCCCAATCATAGCATTAGAAGCCTTATATGAACCGTGTAATATTATTTTAACGAGTGATAGCCAATATATGCGTCAAGGGATCACGCAATGGATCCACGGATGGAAAAAAAGAGGTTGGATAACATCCACTAAAACACCCGTTAAGAATGTCGATTTATGGAAACGCCTCGATGCAGTCAGCCAAATTCACCAGATGGATTGGCGCTGGGTTAAGGGTCATGCTGGACACGCTGAAAATGAACGCTGTGATGATTTAGCTAGGTGGGCAGCAGAAGCTAAACCGGAGCAAGAAGATGAAAACTATAAGCCAGAATAAATTTAACTTAGTTTGGGTTATTTAATTTATTTGAATGACCCGTTCTACCTGCTGTTGATGCTGGCGCCCATTGAGGTGCCCGCGCTTTTTTCTTTTCTCTAATCGGTGTCAAAGGTGACTCCATTTTTCGCGCCACAATAAGATAAACACTGCCAATACCAGGAAGCCATCGCTCAATTCGGTTTTGCCACCAAGCACCTTGGTTAATATCGCCTATAAGCGGGTGATATATAAATCGTTCATCTTGCAATATTTTATAACCCAAAAGCCCTAGCCAATCTTTGACCCTTGCAGGCATGAAGAATTGTCCAGACCAAGGAAGTTTTGTTTGATATTTAGGCATAACCTTTCCAATAAATGCAGTGCTCACCGGATTAAACCCGCAAATAAAGATATAACCACCGCTGATCATCACTCTATCGACTTCCCTAAGTAACCGGTAAGGATCTTGTTCAAACTCTATAAGAAAGCTCATTAATACCGCATCCATAGAACCACTATTGAGCGGTAAATGGTGGGGGTCAGCAATGATTGATGCTCCTTCTCCATCGTGAATAGAAAAATGACGAGCAATGTTGCAGTGTAAACTGGAGATTTGATGGCTAAGAGGGCCAAGTTTAAGTAAATGATAACCGAATATTCTTGGCCACCAACTAGCCAGTTGCTGCTCAACTGCTAATTGGATCTCATCACCACAAGGTAATTGATGCCATTGCTGCGGTTTCTCACTTTTTGACATGAACAATAACCCCTTAAGATTGTAACGCCTCACTTGAGTATAACGATTTTTGAATTTTTTTGAACTAAAGTCCCTAAGGCGATTCAATAAATTATGCTATTGACAACAGTAGGTAAATTAAGCTGAATTTTCGAATCTCTGGGCTTTGGCTACCAACATGCGGGCCGCTCAAAGTTTAACAAACAATACCAATTCTGTATCAACATATGCTCTTCATTTCTAGTCTGTATTTCCGCTTTAATAGATGATTCAATCAAGGCAATTTGTTCAGATAAGGTATACAAGACTCTCAAGTGGCAGGCCATTATTTGGCGTCTTTAAGATAATCCGTTAATCTGTAGCTTCATCTATTATCAAGGTTGCTTTCATGCTCTCAGTTATTACCATCCCAGCTTTTAATGACAATTATATTTGGCTTTTCCATCAAGCTAATTCTAACAAAGCTTATGTGGTCGACCCAGGTTGTGCACAGAGTGTATTAACCTATTTAAATCAAGCTGATGCTCAAGGCAATAAACTAGAATTAGTGGGTGTTTTGATTACCCATCATCATGCTGACCACACCGGTGGTATCGCTGAACTACAGCAAGCTCATCAACAACAGTTAGCGGTATATGGTCCAAGCAAAGAAAAAATTAGTGGTCTGACTCAATTAATCGAACGTGATCAGACAATGTCACTACCCCATATAAGCAGCCCTGTTAATGTCATCGAAGTGCCAGGCCATACCCTTGGTCATATTGCTTATTCAATAGAGGACGCCTTATTTTGTGGCGATACCCTCTTTAGTGGCGGCTGCGGACGATTATTTGAAGGAACGGCTGAACAAATGAGGGCTTCTTTAGCGAAACTATCATCCTTAAATGCAAATACAAAAGTCTATTGCGCCCATGAATATACCCAAGCAAATTTAGCCTTTGCCATCGCTGTTGAGCCGAATAATAGTGCACTGCAGCAATATCAACAGTCAGTTCACAAGGCAAGAGAAAACAACATTTCAACAATCCCTACTACTATTGCAACAGAATTAGCAATTAATCCATTTCTGAGAAGTCATTGTACAGAAATTAAACAATCTATTTCTGAACAGTTTGATGTAGAGAATCCGACCGATTTACAGACATTTACCCTATTAAGACAATGGAAAAATAATTTTTAAAAATACTGACAAAGCCAAGCAAACGTAACTAAGCAAAGACATTAGGCGTGTTTTGCTCTACAATGCCGCTTTAATTTTGACCAATACTTTAGGCTTACAACCTTGTTAAGCCTGTTTTGCAAGACTTAGGAATATTGTTTTTGATGCACAAATCTTTATATATTTTTATTGGTGGAATGGCCTTTTTAACAGGTTGTCAAACTCTTACAACACCAAAACCGACCCCAGAGCCGATTGCTATTCAAAAGCCTGTAGAGCCTGAAGACACTATCGTAAAAGTTGAAAAACCAGTTGAAATTACCGATGTATGGCAGCGTATTAGCCTACAAATGGAAATGCCGATAGATGATCATAAACTGGTTAATCAGTATCGTGACTGGTATCTGGCTAACCCTAGACATTTGGAAATTGTTTCAAAACGTGCTGAACCATATCTTCATTACATTGTAGAAGAGCTAGAAAAGCGTGATATGCCAATCGAAATCGCATTATTACCTATTGTAGAAAGCTCATTCGACCCTTCAGCTTATTCAGCAAGTGCTGCGTCTGGACTCTGGCAATTAACTTCACCTATCTCCAATCATTTTGGCGTAAAGAGTGACTGGTGGTACGACGGTCGCCGTGATGTGCCAGCTGCAACGATTGCCGCATTAGATTTTCTTGAATACCTGTACGACCGTACAGGCGAGAACTGGTTGTATGCCATTGCAGCTTATAATACTGGTGAAGGCCGTGTAAATAATGCAGTGCGCCGTAATAAAGCTGCAGGTAAAAGCACAGAGTTTTGGGCTTTATCATTACCTAGAGAAACACAGCGCTATGTCCCACAGTTAATTGCCTTATCTGACGTTATTAAAAATGCTGAAAAATATGGCATTAATCTAACACCTATCAGTAATGAACCTCATATCGCCATCGTTGATATCCAAAGTCAGATGGATTTAAAGCTTGCTGCTGATTTAGCAGATATGAATATTAATGAGCTTAAAAGTTTAAATCCTGGGCTTGACCGCTGGGCGACATCACCTGATGGTCCCCATACTTTGGTTGTGCCTTACGACAAAAAAGATGTTTTTGAGCAAAAGCTTGCCCAATTAGATCCAAAATCAAAGCTAAATTGGCATCGCTATAAAATTCAATCTGGTGATACGGTCAGTCACATTGCGAAACGTTTCGATACTTCACCCTCGTTTATCCGTTCTAGTAATAACCTAAAGAACAACAATATCCGTGCTGGCCGATATCTTATAATTCCAGTTCCACCTGAAGGGGCTGATTTAACAACCGATGAGCTATTAGCACAAAACCAGTTAACACCTAAAGCGATGACGTATACCGTTAAGTCTGGCGATTCATTATGGGTTATTGCACGTCAGTTTGATGTCTCTGTAGATGCGTTAATTCGCTGGAATAGATTACCTAAAAATGGCGCATTAAGCATAGGTAAAGTACTGACGATTGGCAGTGCAACATCTAGTAATGCCACAGAGCGTACGGTTAATTATAAAGTGCGCTCAGGGGATTCTTTAGCACGTATCGCTAGTCGGTTTAATGTCTCAGTCGATGACTTAATCAAGTGGAATAAGCTGCATAACACTAAGTACATTCAACCAGGTCAAATGTTAAGACTCGTTGTTGATGTGAGTAAAGTGAACGCGTAACAGTGTTAATCTAATGAAGTGAAGATTGTCGATGAATGCCGCATTCTATAATCTAGCATTCATTAACATTCAATAGCACAACGAATAAAAACGGCCAGTGAAATCACTGGCCGTTTTTTATTTCATGCATACTAAATCAGTTCAATAAGCTATTTTATTTAACGATAAGCGGCGTTGAACCTGCATTGATTAACGGTAAGCTACTGCCTTCGGCTTTACCTGCAAATTTTACTTCAAAGCGATAACCAGGGCCTGAAACTTTTTCCATAATCGCAGCAGGAACACTGAATCTAGATTTAATCGTTTGTGCTGGTGCTAACGTCACATCTCTTAAAGCTTGGGTGTACATCATATCTTGCGATGATGACCATACCTTTTGCCCTTTAGGATCGTATAACCACAAATCAGCTGTCATTCCCGAATTAAATCGTAGATTAACACTACGACTTTGGCTGTTAGTGACTGTATGTGTCAATGACATTGCTTTACTTGGATCGGTATATTCTTTAGCTTCTAAAAAACCGACTAACAGTGTTTCAGCCATTGTTGAGACTCCAGCGCCTAACATAATTGTTTTGGCTTGCATTACGGGTTTTACCTCTGCCGCTGCCTCTTTGCTGTTTTGTGCTGTAACATCGGTACTTGTCGCACTACAACCTACTAACAGTAAACTTAAGCAACCTATAAAACGTTTCATTAAAACCCTCCTAATTTTTTAAACAAGCTATCTTTTAGCTTATCAGTTTCACCTTTTAACTTAGCATCAAACAATGCGCTAGTATCAATACCAAATTTAGGGTCTTGCATACTGCCTTTAATGGTTAAAGGTATATCCACACCAGCTAACGCATCGCTGCCACCGCCTTGACCAGCAAGTGAACCAACGACAGATGTCGTAAGTTTATAATCAACAGTTTGCGAGTCAATATTGGCACTACCATTACCAGCTAAACGTATTAATGGCGAAGCCATTGATAAATCTGGGTTAGTAAATACCGCATTTTTCAGTGAATAAGAACCGGTTAAACTGGTGAAGTCAGTTTTGAGTTCTTCATCATTTTTAGCTGATAAATCCCCTTTTAACTTATCTTGAGCACTACGGATCATTTGCGGAATATTCACCCCGTAAAGCGAACCATCAGCAATAGCAAAATCACCATTTGCTAATAGGTTTTTCTTCAAGTTGTCAGGGATTAAACTCTTACCAGAACCTTTAACATTAAAATTTGCAGCGCCAGAAATTAAATCAATATCAGCAGCATCTTTTAATAGCGGACGGAATTGTACCCCTGAAAGCGTTTGCTCGAAATTGTAACTTGCCACTTTTTGGCGTCCATCAAGTTTTGCTTTAGCTGTGATACTACCCTCGTACAAATTAGCTGAAAAATCACTCAGATTAGCAATACCATCTTTCACAGTCGCTTTCATTTTCCAGTCTTGAGTTAATAAATTTGAAACCTTTATCGACTTAACCGTCATGCCTAAGGTTAAATCAATCGTTTTAAGCGCCGATAAATCGGGCTCCTCGGCAGGTGTTGTTGAAGCAACTTGCTCTGTTTCTTTGGTTTCAGTTTGTTCACTTGCTGGCATTATGGAATCAAGGTCTATATCACCAAAATCCATCTGCACATTAATTTTCGGGATCTTATTGCCATAGTTCACTTTGATGTCACCAGTAGCATTAATATCCATTGCTGACAGCTTACTAATTGCAACCTGAAGCGTTTGCGAATCAAGTGCAACATTAATATCAGTGACTAGTTGGGTTGATAACTTCTTATTGGGGATACTGTCACCGGCTACATCAGTATTGATAGAAAAACCACTTATCATCACTTTCGATAAATCATGTTGCACAGTCAATTGGCCTTCGCCGTTACTATTTACCGTCATATCAGGCATCTGCGCTGAAAAGTCATAAGCAAAATCAGCAGCATTGCCTAACGAGAATTCACCTAAGGTTAAGCTATTTAACATGAAGACTTGTTTGGTATCACTAACCTCATCAATGAGATTAATCCTAGTATTGGTAATTGATACGCCACCGATTTGTAGGCTTTGAAGTTGCAAATCGCTTTTTTCTGAAGGTGCGGCCTCTTCTTTAGGTGCTGTGGCAGCCTTGTCACCACTAAGACCATCTAAACTGTTAGCGCCATCTTTTTTTGTCACCATGTTAAGTGTCAAACCATCTAATGAAAGCATGGCAATTTCAACTTCTTGGCTTAATAGCGGCATCAATGCCACATTGGCAACCGCTTCATTGATTTCAACAAAAGTCGCTGGGGCGAAGTTCTCAGGGTTGGACAATGTTATTCCGCCCAAGTTAATGCCGATAGAAGGAAAGAAACTCCAACTTAAATCATCTTTAATAGCAAACTCACGCCCAGTTTGGTCTTTTACCGCATCTACAATTTGTGGTTTAAAACTATTGAGATCAAAAAATACCGTTAAATACACAACCAGTATTAAAATCAAACTAGCCATAATACCTAATAGCCATTTAAGTGCCTTCATGTTTGCATCCTTGTAAGCAAATTGAAATTTAATGAGAAATTCTGTTCTATATATGAGTTTAGCTTAATACCATTAAATCTAAAGGTTTTTCAGAGACTGCTATACCATTTTTATCGGCATAAACCATCATATTAGGTTTTATTGTGACTCCAGCGATTTCAATATTCGCATTCACTAGGCCGACATCTTTTTTATCGGTTTTGATTGGGTTACTCGCAAGTGCTTGAACACCAATATCAATAGTAGCAAGGGTGCCAACATCACGCACTGCGCCATAAATAATGATCCCTTCCCATTCATTATTTGCTGCAGATTCAGCAATCATATCACCTAATAACGCACGTCGGCATGCACCGCCACCATCAACGACTAGGACTTTTCCTTTACCTGAACTGGCTAATGTTGATTTAACTTTTGAATTATCTTCAAAACACTTAACCGTCACTATTTCGCCATAGAAAATAGTTTTACCACCATATGTATTCCAATTCGATTGAACCAAAGTCAGTTTATCTTCGTAATAATCAAATAAATCAGGCAATAAATCTAACATCTCACACTCCATGTACTAATTTAATAAGACTATCATTAATATAAACGTGTATAGCTATTGAAACAATTCATTAATCTGAATAGACTGTCGCTATAGTTGATTGTTCATGGATGAAAACACTGCAATATCCTTATTGCTATTCATTAACCCACCTTTCTAAGTAGTTTTCAATATGACAGATATTAATTTACAAAATGTTATTAATGCTTTCGATGAATTAGATTTTGAAAATCGTACCACTAAGAGTTTAGAGAATGCTCGTAACAGAGTTCAAATGAAGACCTATTTGTCTTCTTTAGATTACAGCTTACGTCGTATCAAAATTCTTGAGGAAGTCGTTTCTGAGTTAGTTGAAGAAAAGCAAACCGAACTCGTAAAACAAGAGCATATTCAGACATATAAAGCCAAAGTTATTCAGCTTTCTAGAGAGTTCAAAATCTCTTATCAAGATGTGTTAAGTATTATGTTGAAATTAAAACAAGATTAGAAATGAATACAAAGTAAGTTATTCACTCAACTCTGAAGATATTAATTATATTTTATTCAGATAAAACTGATGTCTTTGGGAAAATGAAATTTCTGAAATACAGCATTAAATTATCTTAAATATAATCATCAATATCCGCTGTAGCAATTTACCTATCGTTAAACTCACTTAAGATAATATACCAGATAAACATATGACCTAAGTGAGTGATGACTTTTATAAAGCGAGTTAGCTTTTACAGTTAATTCTGTCATTGATATAAAATTTGTATCAATGACACAAAAGCTGAGTATTCGAAAAAGCCACTAGACTTTAAAATTACCAACAATACTTTCTAATTGAGTAGAACCTTCTGCTATTTGTATACTGCTATTAGAAAGTTGTTCATTGTGAGTTTTATTTTCAACAGACATATCATTGATTCTTGTAATGTTCATATTAAGTTCAGATATAACAGCGCTTTGCTCTTCAGTTGCGCCAGCAATTTGAATGTTCATTTGCGATATGTCACCAATCGCTGTTTTAATCGAATTGAGTGCAGCTTCTACTTTTTGGGTTTCTGTCACCGTTTCATCAGATTGCGTTATCGCGCGTTCGACTGATTGGTTAACATTTTCAATAGCTTCTCTAATTGCATCAATAATGCCATTAATTTCGCGGGTAGAATCTTGAGTTCGGCTCGCTAATGTTCTTACTTCATCAGCTACAACTGCGAAACCTCGACCAGCTTCACCAGCTCTTGCTGCTTCAATCGCTGCATTCAAAGCCAATAAGTTAGTCTGTTCCGCAATACCTACAATAACATCCAATATTTGCCCTATTTGGCTGGAACTGACCTTTAATCCTTTCGCTACAGTTTCAGTTTGTTGAAGTTCCGTGGATAAATCGCCAATTTTCACTATCGCATTATCAACAATCTCAGCCGTTTTATCCGCTTCGCTATCAGCAACATTAGCACTTGATGCTGCAGTTTGGGCGTTTGAAGCCACTTCAGCTGCTGTCATCGACATCTCATTAATTGCAGTGGCGACATTTTCAGTTTCCATTTGCACGTTGGAAGATATTTGATTGGCCTGTGAAGAAATAGTCGATAAATCATTAGCCAGAGTATGACTCTCTGACACAGAATCCGCGACCGAGGACACTAACTTTTGAATTTTATCAGTGAAAATATTAAAGTTTTGCGCGATTTGGTTTAATTCATCTTGACCAGCTTCAGACAACCTTAATGTTAAATCCCCTTCGCCTTTCGCAATATTCTCAAAAGCAGTAATGGTTTGCGACATGGGTTCAGCAATACTGCGAGTAATGACAAACAAAATAATGATGATTGGCAACCATACAATCAGTAAAAGTATTAAATATTGCATAGCAAATTCTGTCTTTTGAGCCTGGATATCATCGATATAAATGCCGGTTCCGATAATCCATCCCCATGGCTGAAAACGCTCTACCACACTCATTTTAGGACTAGGTGAATCTTGTTCTGGCTTATTCCACATATAATTCACAGTGGCATTCTTAGCGGAGTTTGTATGTTCAATCATTAACTGGAATAAAGGAACATTGTCGGGATCACGCATTGATAACACGTTAGTATCGATTAATTTTTTAGCGAAAGCATGCTGCACCATTATCCCATCAAGGTTGATAGTAAAAAAATACTCATTGCCAGAATAACGTAGTTCATTTAACGCTGTTATTGCCGCCGTCTTTGCTTCAGCCTCGGTTAATTTTCCTTCTTGTGACTGCTGATGAAATTGCGAAATAACTGAACTCGCTACCCCAACCAAAGAAGTTAATTTTGATTCTTTTTCTTGTACTAGAACATTATCGATACGATTAAAAGCGAAGAAGAACATTAGGATAGTGGCAAATGCAGCCACGATAATCATTGCTAGTAAGCGATTTGCAATGCTTGTTTTACGAAAGAAAAGATAGACAGCATTCATGATATATCACCGTATTCTTATAATAGGGATTAGATCACATGCGTGATCACTGTGAGGCTTCCCAGATCAAATACCACTTAATTAAGTTTAGAAATACCACACCTATACAATCGACCATATATGGGAATTATTTAGGGTTTAACGCTACAAATATCTAAATAAAAATATTATCGATAGAACTAGTCTATTTTTCACACTACAACTAATGCAACAATTTAAACATCAAAGAGGCATAAAAATTGAGATAATTACTAGTGTTAACCATCTAATTTAACAACGAAAAATTTGTAATATAAAGAGTTACTATTCAGTAAAAGTAGTTGATGTATTTACATCTCGCAAGTACTTAACTGCCCGTCATGGTTAGTTATTCTTTAATTAGACAATAATATTTTATATTAGATATTAATGCTTAAATGAAGAAAATTAAAACAGAAACGCTGCTACCGCTTTATGGTTAGGGTTAGGGTTAGGGCTATAACTAGAGCTATAACTATGGCTTATCGCTATATATTTCGATTCTATTTTTACCTTTTTGTTTCGCTAGGTATAAAGCTTTATCGCCTTGATTAATTAACTCATGCATATTCAATGACTGATTTTTGTTGGTAGCTAAACCAATAGAAACGGTGACTCTTAAGTTTTTATCAGGCCAATAGAGTTTTGCCACGTCGGTTAATATTGATTCCGCAATTTGCTGTAGCTCTGACTCACTAAAGCAATGGAATACCGATAAGAACTCTTCCCCACCATATCGAATGTTCATCCCTGTATAACGTCCACAATGCTGCCTGATGATTTGTGCAACACCATAAATCACATTATCACCCACTTGATGCCCGTATACATCATTGATTGATTTAAAGTTATCTATATCAATCATGAGTAAACTCATACCTTGCTTTGATTGCTTTGCATTTTGGACAAATAGAGCTGCATTTTGGGTTAAGTAGAGTCTATTTTTTAATTCGGTTAATGGATCGGTTACCGCTTGTAGCGATAATTTACGCTGGCTGGCTTTTAACTTAAGTTGCTGACTGCGGATTTGTGAATATTGTTCAAAACTTGTATGTGTTTCAGACTCTCGTCTTAAACAAGCAATAAGGCACATGATATAAATAGCCGACATGATAGATAAACGATCTATTTCTTCTGCAAAATCATGCTCTAACCTTAAAGGAGATATCATCCATACGTAACAAATTGCCATAAATGTAAGTGCGATAAAACTGGCTTTGAACGGCAAGCGTGACAAGGCGCCGACATAAGCCATGACCAATATACCGCCCGATTGATAGTTAAAATCCCCTCCGTGCATTGCCATTTGGCCAATATAAGTCAATGACCAATAAACACATAACACTAAAGTTAATTCAGCTAAATCTAAATGTTTTGGCGAATAACGTTTTAATAATAATAAAAGTGCCACACATAAAAAAGAAAAAAACAGGCGGGTCATTGTTGCTAGCCACGCATCTTCCTGTAAGTGCTGATAGTCAAAATAACCAAATAACAGGTATATCGGAATAACTGAAAGCACAAACCCCGAATAAGGCAACATGACTTGGTAAATGTGAAAGTGTTTAAAGCGCCAAAAGGTATATTCTGAACGATGTATTTTGGCAGAGCCTTTCAAATAATCGAACATATAATTCCCTGAGTTATTTTAAGGTTATACTTGTTTAATTTGATTGTAGGACAACTGAAATTAGGTAGCAATAATTGACCATAAAATCATAAAATCATAAAATCATAAAATAGTTATCGAAAACAATCTTTTTTGGAAATAATCTAATAGAACACGCTGTAATGACAATCTATCTGAGAGTTGTGAATTTCGATTAAAGATTGGTGCAATGGATGAAGGAGTACAGGGAACGTTGTAAAAGATCACTCGCCATTTAACAACCCGAATCTGTACTAAACTTTTTAAGCATCCAAACATCACAGCCACCGTGAATGGTACCATCCAGAGGTTGGTTAAGATGCTCAAAACCTACTTTCTCGTATAGCTTAATCGCAGCGGTCATACTGGTTAATGTATCTAAATAACATTGTTTAAACCCCATATCTTCAGCAAATTCCAAGCAAGCTTGAGTGAGTTGCATGCCTATACCTAATCCACGGCTCTCGGGTAGCAAAAATAACTTACGAAGCTCACAAGTATCTTCTGACTCATTGAAAGAAGCGACGCCACCACAACCTAAAATTTTCCCATCCAACGATGCCACTAAATAGATACTCTTATTATTGTAATGATAATGCTGACTCATTTGCTCTACTTCAGGATCTGACGGTCCAAAACCTTCGCCAATCGCACCAAATTCCTTGCCAACGGTTTTAATAATTAATGCAACTTCGCTATCTTGTTCTGCAACAATTGGTTTAATCACTATATTCATCTTCATGGTCTTTTAGTATTCCAACATTTATGACTTTTCACCTTACCAGCTAAATTTAACATTTCAAAGATTAGCGATATTCATTAATACATATAGACATGATTATACTAAAACGAAGCTTTAAAGCTCACAACTGCATCAAATAATAGGTTTTGAGTTTTAGCTATTCTAGGCATTTTTACGATGAGTAATAACAAGAGTTGCTCAGTAAGACATGCATCTGACTAATAATAAGTGATGAAAGGAGTTAATGTTATGAGAAGTAAACTTTGTTGCAAAGTCATCTTATACAGCAAAATAGATATAGAATAGTTAAACTTTATAGCTTCTAAAACAATTATAGATAAGCTTCGCTAAAGTGTGAAGCCTAAACTGATGTTGTAAAAAACGATGTTAAAGAAACCTATGTTAGAGAAACCAATGTTAGAGAAACCAATATTAAAGAAGCTAACCTCGAAGAATCAATTCTATTTGATTATGCAGCAACCACAAGTTGAGCTTTTCTAAGCGGATTGAGTCTATTATGCATCACTTTAATTGTTTCAAATTGCTGCAGAGTTTTGTTCTCAGATAATGGACACTCTTTAGACAGTACCATCACTAATGCAGCTTGTAGGCTATTTTCAACCACCATGACTAAAACGCGAGTACCATTAGCATTGAGGTTAAATAACTTACCTACTTCACAATAAACACATTCTTGGCTTATTTCAAAAAACCAAGATTTAGGCATTTGTGGTTTTAACAAAAAATGCGCAGCGGTTGCATTTAGTGCTGTTTGAACAACAGCAGCATCTGACATATTGATAACTTTTGGAAGAGTTTCAAGCAAGTTGATATAGAATTTAGCGTGCTCGACACTAAATTCCGATGTTATTAATGCATCAGGAATGAGCGCTTTAGTTTTGTATGGGGTTAAGAACTCCATCTCGGAACCTAATGAAATACTTAATTGCTTATAGTTTTCATTATATTCCCACTGCCAGTCCTTATTTGGCATTAATAACATTTTTTAGTACCTAATTATAAGAATACAAGGTGATAATAGTTTATATTTCAGACAATATCAAAACATTATTGAATATTTTTGATATAAAGATCATAAAGTTACAACGATCGAAAGATCGTTAATTCGATCGCTATAACTTTATTAGATCTAAAAAAAGGATCTTTGGTTGGTTTTTAAACTATTCAGATCTTATTTTGCTTTATAGGCTTTTACAATATCGTTAATTAATCCAGGACCTTGGTAAATAAAGCCAGTATATATCTGAACTAATTGAGAACCTGCGTCAAATTTAGCTAAAGCATCTTCTGCACTATTAATTCCGCCAACACCAATAATTGGGATCTCACCGTTTAAATATTCAGCTAATTGTTTGATCACTTTAGTTGAAAGATCGGTTAACGGTTTACCACTCAAACCACCCATTTCATCGGCATTATCAAGGCCAACCACAGCATCACGACTTAATGTGGTGTTTGTGGCAATTGCGCCGTCAAATTTACTTTTCAATAATGACTCAGCAATTTTCTCAATTTCTTCAGTGGTTAAATCTGGCGCTATTTTCAATGCAACTGGAACATATTTATTATACTTTTTAGCTAGCTCTGCTTGCTTTTCTTTTAGCGAGCTTAATAAATCATCTAACAATTCACCGTATTGCATTGTACGAAGACCCGGTGTATTTGGTGATGAAATATTAACCGCAATATAATCTGCATGTTGATAAACTTTTTCCATGCAAATTAAGTAATCGTTTTTGCCTTCTTCAACCGGAGTATCTTTATTTTTACCAATATTCACACCAACAATAATGTCTGTTTTTTTAGCCATTAAGTTTCGGACTAAATTATCAACACCTTTATTATTAAAACCCATACGATTAATAATCGCTTTAGCTGGTTTTAATCTGAATAAACGTGGTTGCTCGTTACCTGGTTGTGGTCGAGGAGTGACAGTGCCGACTTCTACATGCCCAAAACCCATGGCATGGAATGCATCAATCGACTCACCGTCTTTATCTAAGCCTGCAGCAAGGCCTACAGGGTTATTGAATGTAATACCCATGCAAGTCACTGGAGCAGCGCTAACATTTTGACTATAAAATAGGTTTAAAGGGTTGTTTCCAGTGTTTTTTAAACTTCCAATAGCGATGTTATGCGCTACTTCTGGATCCATTTGAAACATTACTTTTTGTGCAACTTTGTAAAAAAACATGCTTTCTCCTAAACCTAAAAAAAACCCCGGCTATTTGCCAGGGCTTGTTCACTTATTATAAATAATTATCTCGGTCCTTCGCAATGAAGGATCAACAAATTAAGTTCACGTAACGCCACCGAGAATTTGGCAAAGTCATGACTTTGAGAGACTTTAAAGTCTGCTAATAGGTGGAACCAACGTTCCAATAGCTTCTCGTTATTGTCTATCCATTGCTGAATAATTGAATCGGCATTACAAGTATCTGTACACGCTCGCAGCACAGTAGAGCTCAGTGCGCGTTGCTGCCAATCTAATTCTTCTCTGAAGGCGGCACGAGCAAGCGCTTGCCAATGGTTAGATACGGGCTGATTACTAATTTGTTCAAGGAACCAATGTAATTCAACTTTTGCACCAAGTCTGAAATAGGTTTCAGCCACAAGCTGAACTGACTTACCTTCGATTTGGGCAATTTGGGCGATATCTAACGCTGAGAACAAGGTACTCATTTTAGCAACAACTTGTGCTAAAGACTCAGGTACTTTTTGTTCTGTTAGTGATTTTATTTCAGTTGAAATCGCAATCACTTCAGCAGCAATCATATACTGATCAACATTGGTCTTTAATTCTTCAAATACAGGTTTGAAGAACGCCACTGTTTGCTCAATATTTTCACCTTTGGTGCGATGACGGATGAACCAGCGACAAGCACGGCGCATATTGCGACGTAATTGATGCAGCATTTCACTTTGCACGTCAGCAGACACAATACCGTTTAATTCAGTAATTGATTGAGTTAAATCAGCTAAACCGAAAACTTCACGAGCCATAGTATAACAAATTGCGGCTTCGGCTACTGTGGCACCTGTCTCATCTTGCATGCGTTGCACGAAATTAAAGCCCATGTCATTAACAAGTTCATTAGCTAATGAAGTCGCAATAATTTCACCGCGCAATGGGTGCGCAATCATTTTATCAGCATATTTGTCTTGTAATTTCTGAGGGAAATAAGCCGTTAGCAATTTACTTAAGAATGTATCTTCAGTGATTTCTGCTGTAACTAATTGCTCTTTTAAAACCATTTTTCCATAAGCAACTAACACAGATAATTCTGGACGAGTTAATGCTCTGCTATTGGCTAAACGATCTGCAAGTTCATCATCTGTTGGAAGGAACTCTAACGCTCTATCCAACTTGCCATCTTTTTCAAGATACTGAATATAACGAATGTGTTCTTTTAATTGTGAAACACCGTGAGCCTGCGTCACTGAAATTGTACGAGTTTGATCATTACAATCTTGAAGTACAATATCCCCCACTTCATCAGTCATTGATTCTAATAAGCGGTTACGTTGCTTAACGGTAAGTTCACCGTCTGCCACTAACGTATTGAGTAAGATTTTAATGTTCACTTCATTATCTGAACAATCAACACCGCCAACATTATCAACAAAGTCAGTATTAACTCGACCACCATTAGCCGCAAATTCAATACGGCCTAATTGTGTCGCACCTAAATTACCACCTTCACCAATGATTTTAGCGTTTAATTCATTACCATTGACACGAATAGCATCGTTTGCACGATCGCCAACTTCAGCATGCGTTTCAGAAGTCGCTTTAACGTAAGTACCAATACCACCATTCCAAATCAAATCAACACGCATTTTTAGCAATGCTTGCATTAACTGGTTCGGGGTCATGGTGTCTGAATCAGTTTCAAGCATTCCCTTGATTTCTTTAGTCAACTTAAGTGACTTAGCAGAACGATTAAAAATCACTCCACCTTTAGACATCAATTTAGTGTTGTAATCTTCCCAGCTTGAACGCGGTAGATTAAACAAACGCTCACGCTCTACGTAACTCTTTTCAGTATCCGGGTTTGGATCAACAAAGATATGCATGTGGTTAAATGCTGCAACGAGCTTAGTATGGCGTGATAACAACATACCGTTACCAAATACATCGCCGGCCATGTCACCCACTGCTAAACAGGTAAAATCAGTTGTTTGGCAATCAATACCTTCTTCACGGAAATGACGTTTAACCGATTCCCAAGCGCCTTTCGCAGTAATACCCATTTTTTTATGGTCATAACCGTTACTGCCGCCAGATGCGAAAGCATCACCTAACCAGAAGTCATACTCAATGGCAATTTCGTTGGCAATATCAGAGAAAGTCGCAGTACCTTTATCAGCTGCAACAACGAGGTATGCATCATCTTCATCATGACGTACTACATCTTTTGGCGGTACCACTTTGCCTTCAATGATATTGTCGCTGATATCAAGTAAACCACGGATAAATAATCGGTAACATGCTTGGCCTTCATTAAAGAATGCCTCGCGGCCACCTTCAGTTGGTAGCTGTTTACACACAAAGCCACCTTTTGCACCAACAGGTACAATAACGGTGTTTTTAACCTGTTGCGCTTTTACAAGACCAAGCACTTCAGTACGGAAATCTTCACGTCTGTCAGACCAACGTAAACCACCACGCGCTACTTTACCGCCACGTAAATGAACACCTTCAACTCGCGGAGAGTATACGAAGATTTCAAATTTCGGTAATGGGCGAGGCATTTCAGGAATGTCTTCAGGTAAGAACTTAAACGAAATGTACGGCTTGTTCTCGTTTTTGTTCAATGTTTGATAGAAATTGGTACGTAGTGTGGCGTTGATCAAATCTAAATAACGACGAATAATACGATCATCATCTAAGCTCGATACGTCCTCAAGACGCAAATCCACTTGTTCTAAAAACTTATTTAACGTACGAGTTTTTAATTTTGGATTAAATTTACGAATGAACATTTTAACCAGTAAGTCAGCTATTTGCGGATAGCGATTAAACGTTTCTTCAATGTATGACTGACTAAAAGTTGCATCTATTTGACGCATATATTTAGCGTAAGCACGCAAAATAGACACTTCACGACCCGTTAAACTGGTCGCTAAAATCATTCGGTTAAAGCCATCATCTTCAAGTTCTTTATCCCAAACTTGTGATAATGCATTTTGAAAACGATCTTGGCTATCAGCAAGGTTTTCAATGGCAGCGCCCTGCACTGTCATTAAGAAGTCTAAAATCCAGAAGGTTTGACCATCTGCAGTTTTAACTTCGTACGGGCGTTCATTAATGACCCGCAAACCAAAGTTTTCAAGCATAGGTAGCACATCAGAAAGATGAATAGGTTCATCTTTATGAAATAGCTTTAAGCGGACTTTATTATCATTTAATGCCGTTTCTTGTGGCTGATAAAAAAGCATGCCCAGTTTATGTTCGTCGTTCAATGCTTCAAGGTGTTGAATATCAACCACTGCTGAACTAGGCAACACATCTTCTTTATAACTCGGTGAAAATGCCGTGAAGTAACGCTTAATAAGACCCGTTCCTGACTGCTCACCAAGAGCATTATTCAGTGAACTATGTAGTTTATCTTCCCAAGAGCGAGCTGCTTCAATTAGGTTTTTCTCAATAGCAGCCACATCGACGTCCATATTATTATTGTCAACTTTAATGATGTAATGAGTACGCGCTAAAGTTGATTCTGAGAAGTAAGTGGTAAATTCAACATCTTCACTACTGTTAAAATGTTGAGCCAAAATGCGTTGTGTATCTTGACGTAATTTGGTGTTGTAACGATCTTTTGATACATACACCAAACAAGATAAGAAACGACCAAAACCGTCTTTACGGACAAATAACTTTAATTTGTCACGATCTTGCATTTCTAAAACGCCGCGAGCGATATGAGCAAGCTCATCTTCTTTAGCTTGTATCAGCTCATCGCGAGGTAAGTTCTCAAGGATATTCATTAACGCTTTATAGTCATGAGAGCGAGGCGTTAAACCTGACTGCTCCATAACGCGTTCAACTTTACCAGCAAGTAGCGGAATTTCACGTGGGCTTCGATTATATAAATTAGAAGCATATAGGCCTAAGAATCGGTCTTCGCCTATGACATTACCTGCTTTATCAAAACGTTTGATACCCACATAATCGACATATGCAGGGCGATGTACACGACTTTTGGTTGAGCTTTTAGTAAGCACTAATAAGCTTTCATCCAGCGCTTCTTTACGGGCAGAAGCTGAGAACGTAGACAAAAGTAATCCACGATCTGCATGTTCAGCACTCGAGCGGCTCATTAAGCCTAAGCTTGAATCCAAATCTGGTACTAACTCAACATCACCTTCAACACGCTTTAACTCGTAATGTCTGTAACCAAGTAATGTAAAATGATGATTATTGAGATAAGTTAGGAATTTAGTCGCTTCTTCCATTTCAGCTTTATCGCCTGGAAATGGTTGTTTTGGTAATTGCTTAACCGTCTCGGTTAACTTATCTGACATTTGCTGCCAATCATCAACTGAAGACACAACATCAGCAAAAACTGATTCAAGTTCTTTACCAATGGCTTTAATATCGGCTTCGCTACTTTGACGATCGATTTCAATTAAAAATACCGCAACATTTTCAGTTGCTTCTGGCGCATCTTTAATAAAAGAAACTTCTTTAACCAATTCCTCATCACGAACTAATGCTAACGGTGTATGTAACACCATGTGCGCCGTAATGCCCATGCGGTTTAATGCCATAGTCACTGAATCAACCAAGAAAGGCATATCTGGTTGAATAATTTCAATAATACTATGGGTAGACTGCCAGCCATGTTTCGACTGACTTGGGTTAAACACACGGATGTGGCTGTTGGTTTTAGCTGATTTGTTTAGCGCATTCCAAAGGCTTAGTACGGCACCATAAAGGTCGCTGTCATTACGAGCATTTAAGTCGTCTTTTGACATATGGGCGTATATACAATTGGCAAATTGCTCAACTTGTTTAGCTTGAGAATTAGGGATTTTTTTATGAATTAAATTGACTACATTTTCTAGTAGTACTGAAGGCATTGCATCTTTAAAGGCCATGTTGCAGTTTCCTTAAGCGTTTATGGCAGCGCTTTTATCATTATATTGGATGCTTCGGCTTGTTGATTCAGTCTAAAACTGAGATCTGGAGCAAAGTTTATTACTAATTAACTGCTATATCGAGCACTATTTTAGTGGTAGATCCTCTAAAATCCTTGTTAACTATAGAATTATAGTCACTATTTGACCAATCAAGCGTTTAGATAGACTAACTATGCAAAAAAAAGAGGAGCCTAAGCTCCTCTTAATATTTTCAAACCGTTTATTTACTTGGGTTTGCGCCAGAATACCGCTGACAACGCAGGTAAAATAATTATCGCACCCAACATATTTACTAAAAACATGAAAGTTAACAAAATACCCATGTCCATTTGGAACTTAAGTGCTGAAAAGAACCAAGTACTCACACCAATAGCTAAAGTTAACCCTGTAAAGATGACCGCACTACCACGTTCAACTAAGGCTTCAAAGTAGGCTTGCTGGACTGCCATACCTTGAGTAAGTTTACCTGACATGGTCGATAAAATATAAATACCGTAATCCACGCCAATACCCACACCCAATGCAATAACAGGTAATGTACTCACCGCTAAACCGATATCTAGCCACGTCATTAATGCTTGCGCTAATGTTGAAACCACATATAAAGGCACAATCACGGCGATAGTCGCTTTAATTGAACGGAAGCTGATGAGACATAAAACAAACACCGCGCCATAAACATAAATCATCATTGGTAGCTGTGCTTCGCTAACAGCCTCATTTGTCGCTGCCATCACGCCAACTGGCCCTGAAGCTAATTTAAACTGCAATGTGTCAGTATTAAGCTGCTCAGCAACTTGTTTTACTTTGGCAGTCACAACTTCAATGGTTTCTGCTTTATGATCTTTTAAGAACAAGAAAACTGGCATCACTGAACAATTACCGTTAAGTAATCCAGAGGTAGTTGGCACACGGCCTACAGCTTGCACTAAGCTCGCTGTGGTACGAGGAAGCACTTGCCATTTAGGATTACCTTCGTTGAAACCGGCATTCACTCGCTTAGAGACTGACGCTAAACTTGCGGTCGACTCAACACCTGGTGTATTGCCAACCATCCATTCAAACTGATCAATTTCATTTAGAATGGAATGATATGTACAAGCTTCAGGTGTCGCTTCAACAATCACAGTCATATAATCAGTCGTAATTGAATAATTGTCTGTTATATGGAAAGTATCTTGGTTATATCGAGAATCTAAATGAAGTGCTGGCGCACCGCCCTGCAAGTCACCAATTTTGATATTGCTTGCTTGCTGAAAACCAAAGCCGTATAGCACTGCGGTGCAAACTAGTACAATGACAGCATATTTAGGTGTCGCGAATTTTGACAAGCTGCGCCACAAACCTTCAATTTTGGCTTTTTTAACTGGATCTTCTTTTTCTGGCTTAATCGTGGTGTATGAAATCACCAAAGGCAATAGAATGAGATTGGTTAAAATAATAACAGCCACACCCAGTGAAGCTGAAATAGCGAGTTCTCGGATAATACCAATATCAATCGCCAATAATGTTAAAAAACCAACGGTATCAGATAATAGTGCTACGCCGCCCGGCACTAATAAACTGCGAAAAGCCGATGCTGAAGCTGCTTTGGTATTTTGACCATCGAGTACACGACGTCTAACAGCATTGATCATTTGAACGCCATGACTTACGCCAATTGCGAACACTAAAAACGGTACTAGAATTGACATAGGATCTAAGCCAAAACCGACCACAGTTAATAACCCTAGCTGCCAGAAAACAGCGACAAGGCTGCACACAAGTGGGAGAACCGTTAGAATTAACGACTTAGAAAATAAATACACCATGACTGCAGTAATCAAAATCGCAATCAAGAAAAACAGTAATACGCCTTTTGCCCCTTCTGCGACATCACCTGCCATTTTAGCAAATCCAATAATATGGATTTTAATCGTTTCCGTTTCGTATTTGCCGCGTAATTGGTTTTCTAATTGTTTAGCGAATTGAATCGTGTTGAGTGGTTTAGTCGTAATATCTTTTTCAGCACCTTCAGACTCGGCCATTTCTTCGTCTGTTTTAGCCACAAAATCCATTAACTGCGCTGTTAACATCGCTGATGAATAATCATTTGATACTAAACGACCAACAATACCTGCCTTTTCCACATTGTCACGAACAACATTTAGGCCATATTCATCGTTACGAAAATCTGCAGGTATCACTGGTCCGCCAGCAAAACCATCTTCAACAACTTCAGTAAAACGTGTTGAAGGAGAATATAAAGACTTAACTTGGGAACGCTCTACACCCGGGATAAAAAACAGTTCATCATGAACCTGTTTCAGGGTTTCGAAATATTCAGGATTAAATATATCACCGCTAGTGTCTTCAACAGACACCATAATCCTATTCGCACCACCAAAATCTTTTTGATGCTTTGTATAGGTTTTCATGTACTCATGATTAAGCGGTATGTTTTTACTAAAAGCCGCATCCATTTTTAATTGGCTTGCTTGATAACCAAGAAAAAGTGTAATTAACATGAATGACAAAATCACCCACATGCGGTTTCTGAAAAGATGGGTTTCAAATCCATTGACCAGTTTTTCTAACATCTTATCGGCCCTATTATTGTTGTTTTATTTTTACACTAACTTAGTGTTTATTTTGCTCAGCTTATACCGTAATCGTATCTTCCAGACACGTTTACTTGCCCCGTCACTGAACAAATCCATCGTAAAGCTTAAGCGACTCTATTTGAGCTGAAATAAACCTTTTGAACCTGCAAACCAAACTTGACCTTGATTATCACTTTCAATAGCGACGATATTTTCGCCTTGTCTACGTGCAATGATATTAGCTGTATCAGTATTATCTAACTCGATAACAACACCTGCGTTACCAACAAGGTACAAAGATCCAGAATCAGTAATATAAGCGTTATTAATTGAAGACTTCACCGGTAAAGCGATTTCTTGCCATTGACTGAATAGCTTATCGGTTTTGAAAACATGGCCACGTAAGCCCATGACAAACACTGCGCCGTCCGTTTCAATAGCATTAAACATTGAACCTTCATAATCAAAAGGCTGTGTAACAAACGTTACGCCATTATCATCAGATGTGGCGACAAGTCCTAATTCACCTACCATCAACAGTCGATTATCAGCTAATTGGATGACACGGTTAAAGTGAGGTAATAACGCTGATCTTTCTGATAAATATAAAGCTTCATCTTCAGCTTTTAAATCAGCAAGATATGAGACATCTTCAGGGAATAGTAATTCTTCATGAAACTCTTGAACCCAATGCTTGCCACCATCAGCGGTGCGATAAAACAAACCATACGCGCCAACGGCAATACCTTCATTTTCATTAAAAAATAAAATATCCAAAAGCGGTTTTTCAACTTCTGTAGATTGGAATTGTACTTGCCAAGTTAACCCACCATCTTCAGTGTGAATGATGGTTGCATCATGACCTACCGCCCAGCCTTGCTTTTCATTTAAAAAGAACACTTTGGTTAATTGGGAAATTACTGGTGAACTCACTTGTTGCCAATCTTGTTGTTTAACTAACACATGACCGCGTTCACCCACCGCAACAAGGTTTTCACCTGCTTTGGCAATATCTAGAACTAATGAAGACTCAGCGAGTGGCTGTATTTGAACGGTAAGAGGATCGAATTGAGCATGGACTGGCGCAGTAGAAATTAAACAACCTAAGCTGATTGCGACAACATTGCGAAGTGTGCGAAACGACATACAAACTTCCTTAGAAATAATAGGGGCGCAATGCGCCCCATAAAGGTCTTAGCGAATACCTGCGCGACGTAATGCGTCAGGTGTGAAATTAGCTTCAGAAAGCTTAGCATCGAAATCGTACATGCGGCCTTCATTATCTAATCCCATTGCTAAATAACGACGAGATTGTAAATCGTGGAAAATTTCTAACGTGCTCCAATGTGTTGGAACTTCGTAGTAGTTAATCGAATGTGCTGTACCTACACGGTATAACTCATCACGGTTATCGTACATATCCGTTAGCGAAACCTGCCATGAATCTTCATCGATATAGAAAACACGTGTTTTATAAATATGACGCATGCCATCTTTAAGGGTTGCTTTAACTTCCCAAACACGGTGCTTTTCCCAACGAGCAAATTCAGGGTTGATATGACCTGGTTTTAAGATTTGATCATATTCAAGTGAATCTGAATGAAGTTTGTAATCGTTGTAAGGGATATAAAGCTCTTTCTTACCGACCAGTTCCCAGTTATAACGCACAGGTGATCCGTTAAACATATCGAAATCATCAGTTGTTCTTAGACCATCAGACACTGTACCTGGTGTATCAAAGGCAACATTTGGCGCTTTACGAACACGGCGTTGACCTGTGTTATAAGTCCAAGCTTGGCGCGGAAGTGCTTCTTGATCCATTGTCTCTTTAACAAGCAAAGCAGTTCCTGCAAGACGCGCAGGTTGACGTACAACTTGTTTAAAGAAGAACAAAGTATTTGATTCTTTTAATTGATCCAGAGTCACTTCAGGACGGCTGTAGCTAAAGCGAATCTCTTCAGCCGTTTCAATTAACGTATAAGAACCACCTGCCGTTGGAGCCGCTTGGCTACGAGCAGTTTTGATATCAACACCACGATAACGCAGGATGTGGTTCCAAATCACTTCTAAACCATTATTTGGAATTGGAAATGGCACACTAATAGAAGCGCCACTTACACCGTTACCATTAGCAACCAACTCTGCATTTAAGGCATTAGCTTTAGTTGCATCATAGACATACTGAGGCAAAGAAGCCGTACGACGACTTTCATACACATTCATTTTGTATGTATCTGGGTATAATTCAAAAAGCTTGTTTTGACCCGGCGTTAAAAATTCAGCGTACTGTGCTTTGTTAGCATTTGTAATGGTGAACAAAATTTTATCAGAAGGAAAAGGATCTGGATGATGCATTCCCTTTTCATAGCCAGCAACTGGAGAAGTAATACCATTATCCCAAGCAGGGATAGAACCGTCAGCATTACCCGCTTTAACAGCACCTATTGGCGTAAGTTCATTACCCAATTTAGCTGCTTCAGCTTCAGATACTTTCGCCATCGCTGCCGGCGCACTAAACGCCATGATCATTGCAGCCGATAATATCGTCAGTTTCTTCATTATTATTATCCTTCTAGATAGAATACTTGACGTTAAACGAGACGTAATCTCGGTCAGTCATTGCATTTGTTGTTCCTACACCACCAAAGAAGTTGTTGTAAGAAATATCTGCTCCCCAGCGGCTGCGATAATCAAAACTAACGCCTAAAGCAACTGATTTACGACCTTCAGTAAATAAGAACATTGGATCAGGAGTGATACCGTCAACATCGTGAGAGAAAATCACACGTGGAGACATGTTCACGCCAGCAAAGATATTATTGTAGTCAGCTTTAGCCACTAAACGATAACCCCAAGCAAAATCAGTTGGGAATGGATTCGTTTCTGGACCATCATGCAAGGCTTCGATAATACCTGGCATATCAGGGTTACCACCTGAACGCGCGGTTCCAGGACCATTTAAGCGTAGTTCATCAAAACCAGGCATGTCATGGATCCACACACCACCGACTTCAGCAAGCATGGTTAAATTATCTGTTCCAAAGGTAGGACCAAATAAATGTGTCAATGTAAATTGAGCTTGAGTCGTATCAGATAAAATGAAACCATCAATTGTTTCGCCAGCCTCTACACCTTCAATTTGCGACACACCATCTAAATCAGGGCGTAGACCAGCATTAGCAAGTTGCTGTGGCATACCTGCAAATAACAATTCAACGTCATCAATTTGTAATGGTTCATCAACACGGTGAGAAACTTCACCCGCAACAGATGTGTCACCGACTAAGGTGTTAAAACTCGCGCCGTATAATTGAATATCTTCAGGGTATACCACTTGAGCCTTAGTAAACGATTCCATACTAAGCATCAACTCACGGTCAATTTCACCGCCACTTGCAGCTAAACGGCCGTAGTCTCTTGCTAAAGCTTCACTGCTAAAGTTAGATGCTGTACCGCTGATAATAGGGCGGCGACTGTGATAGTTCATGTAGTACAAGCCAAATTCAGTTTCACCTAAACTCGGCGCGTAATAACCTAACTTGATACCGTATTGACCATCATCACTTGGTTCTGCTTCATCTTGAAGTAAAGCCACTTTAGTAGCATATGGCACCATGTAAGCTGCGAATGCAGGATCAAAATTAGCCGCAGCTGCTGCACCATAAAGCGCGGCATACTCAGACATTAAAAAATCAAGATTGATATCAGGGTTTGAGTTGAAACCTAACTGAGCGTTTTGGTTATAACCACCAAAACCAACAAAGTCATTGGTTGCAAAGTTAGAACCCGCAGATGGAACCCAAACTGGCTCCCAATCATATTGATAATAAGCTTCAACATTTAAATTTTCAGTAACACCTAACGATGCCCATACCATTCCTTGTGGACGGAAAGCTTCTTTAAGTTCAGCACCTGGTGTATTCAAGATATTTAAATCAACTGGGTTAATGACACCAATACCGTGAGGAATTAATGTGCTTTCACCCCAAGAAACAACTTGGTTACCGATACGAACTGATAATGGGTTTTTACCATCATTTAAGTCAAAGTTACCGTAAACAAATGCATCTAATAAACGAATGTCTTTACATTGAACTTCTTCTGCTCGGCTATCCTCACAAGGATCATATTCTTTGCCAGTCAATGGATCGTTATAATCAAAATCGCCATCACTTAATTTGCGATCATAAAAATACATGCCACGTACAAACAAACCGAAGTTCTTATATTCTAAAGATAGCTCATGCAAACCTTTAAAACGTTCAGAGGTAGTGTCACCCTGAGAATAGAGTAAGTTACTTAAGTCGTTGTTACTTGAGTATGAACCAGGCTGGCCCCAAATTTGAGCTGAAGAGTAGATAGGCGTTTGCCCAAATGGCGCACCGAAACCAGAATAACCAGACCAATCAAACTGTGGCTGGTTAACTTTACCGATTTGGCCTTCCCAATCACGCTCAGAAACACGCCAGCTTGCGCCGACTGTCCATGTTGAGTCAAAGGTGCCTTGTACTTCACCCCAATCAAATGATACAGCATTAGCGCTACTGCTCATCCCTAAAGTCAATGCCGACACCACCCCCAAAGCGAGTGCCGACTTGTTAAAGCGTCTTTTAACAATATTCATTTTTGCTTCTCTCCGTAACCTGCCGGATTCGTTGTTATAGGATTTGAACCAACATTTTGTTAGCCTGCAGGCAACACCATTGTTACAGTAATTAACATCATTGAGCAAGTTCAAAAAACAGAAAATTTGTTAACGAATTGGTGCAGTTAGGAGAAATTAATACAGAATAATCGAACGCTTATTTGAATTGGATCACACGAATTGACTACAAGCAGTAAAAATGAAAGAAAAACAAAACTTTTTCAACAAGTTACATAAAACCAAGTGAAGCTAAATTACCATTTAACAATCAATTGGTCGTTTGAAGTAATTACTCTAAACTTTATTAAGAGAAATAAATTTTCCAGCAGGTTCTAGTTGCAAAATGAATTGCCCCTGTATCCCTGCAGAGGTCACAAATGGTCTAAAATATTTACCATTTATGTGTAAAATTTTGCCATTAATATCCTTTACCTCGACATTTTTAACTGTGCCTTGGTAATAAGGAAGAAAATCTTTAAAACTGATGTACATTGAAAATATAAATTGCATAACTCAATTACTACAAATTATAGAGTGAAATAGTGATAGGCAACGATCTAGCATTTAAAATGATAAACCGTCACCCAATTTTAGATTAAGCGTGTTCTAACGCCTTTTCTACTTTCTCAAACAAATCTTTCGATAGGTTAGGTAGCGCTTTTAATCGTAATAAACAGGCTTTCATTTTCTGTTGGCGGCCATCATCAAATTTACTGAACTGAATAAGTGGTGTGATCATTCTGGCAGCAATTTGCGGGTTCAACTCATTCAGTTTAACCAAGATATCCGCTAAGTATTCATAACCACTGCCGCTCGCATCATGGAACTGGTAAGTATTTGCAGCGACAAAGAAGCCAATTAACGAACGCACTCTATTTGGATTGTTAAAGCTAAAACTTTCATGTTCAGTGAGTGCTTTGATTTCTGTTAAGACTTCTGGCGTGTTTTGTGAAGCTTGTAAACTAAACCATTTATCCATAACCAGTGGCGTTGAAACCCACTTTTGCTCAAAGTCTGCCATCAAGGTTTGTTGACAAGTTAACTGACCTGAAACCGCAGCTTTAAGTGCAGCTAGGCTATCGGTCATATTCGTAGCTGCATGATATTGCTCAGTCACTAAGCCTTCATATTCTGATGACACACGCGATAACAATACTAAACAGATATTCTTAAAGGCTCGCGAAGCTGCATTATCTTCCTTAATCAATGAACGATAACGCGTCACTAACTCATCTAAACAGGCTTCAGCAAGTTCATCGATAACAAATTCTCTAGCAGCTTGTAAAGCATCTAAGTCGACAGTTTCAACCTGTTCAATTAAAGCAGCCGCACTCGGGAATGCCAGTATTTCTGCCACTAACGCTTTGTCTAAGCTTTCATCTAGAATAATGCCTCTTATTGCTTCAATCACTCTAGCATCGAGATGCATTGCCTCTTTAGCAACTAAACTGGCGACATTTTGCCAAACAGCTTGGCTGAATAAACCAACAGAAGCTTCCCAACGTGCTACTTCGCTTGATGCAAAACGTGTTAGATGTACAAGTTGGTCAACATTAAATTCATAATCTAAGCGAACTGGTGCTGAAAAATCTTGCAGTAAAGAAGGCACTGGCATTGCGTCAATATTATCAAATACAAATGTCTGTTCAGCTTCTTTCACATCAAGCACTTGGTTTGTTAAAGGTTGACCAGCAGAATTCAATAGCTCAAGGCTGAATGGAATATGCAGAGGGTTTCCTTTCACTCCTTGAGAAGTAACCGATTGACTGACAGTTAACTGGTACTGCTTGCTATCTGCATCATATTGATCAACCACAGTAACCACTGGGGTACCGGCTTGGCTGTACCAATTTCTGAATAAGGTTAAGTCGATACCACTCGCCGTTTCCATTGCATTGACGAAATCATCACAAGTTACCGCTTGGCCATCATGGCGTTCGAAATAACATTTCATCCCTAACTGGAAATTTTGCTCACCTAATATGGTATGCATCATCCGAATAACTTCAGCGCCTTTGTTATAAACAGTCACGGTATAGAAGTTATTCATTTCAATAACAGATTCAGGACGAATTGGATGCGACATAGGGCCTGCATCTTCAGCGAACTGTTGATTTTTCATGACGCGAATGGCTTGAATACGATTGACAGCACGAGAGCCTAAATCTGAGCTGAACTCTTGATCTCTAAATACCGTTAAGCCTTCTTTTAAGCTTAACTGGAACCAGTCACGACAAGTCACACGATTACCGGTCCAGTTATGGAAATACTCATGGCCAACAACCGATTCAATACCATGATAATCTTCATCTGTCGCACTGGCGGTATCAGCTAATACGTATTTAGTGTTAAACACGTTTAAGCCTTTATTTTCCATCGCGCCCATATTGAAAAAATCAACGGCAACAATCATATAAATATCGAGGTCGTATTCTAAATCAAAACGGCTTTCATCCCATTCCATCGATTTTTGTAACGACACCATTGCATGGTCAGCTTTATGCAAGTTTCCTTTATCTACAAATACTTGCAGTTTTACCTCTCGGCCACTACGAGTAATAAACTTATCTTCAAGTAAATCGAAGTCTCCTGCTACAAGGGCAAATAAATAGCTAGGTTTTGGGAAAGGATCTTCCCAACGCACAAATTGACGTGTTTCACTCACATCGCCCTTTTCAACCAAATTACCATTGCTTAATAAAAACGGGAATGCCGCTTTGTCAGCTTCGATTCTTACCGTATAGATAGCTAAAACATCAGGACGGTCAAGGAAGTAAGTGATCCTTCTGAAGCCTTCAGCTTCACATTGGGTACAGTAAGCGCCATCAGACATATATAAGCCTTCTAGGCTTGAGTTGGCTTCTGGATCTTGCTTAGTAACGAGCGTTAACTCAAAATCATTTAAAGAGGTGCTGATAGATAATTGGTTATCTTTTTCTTGGTAATCAGCTGGCTCGCCATTGATATGCACAGACACTAAATTAATTTTCTCGCCTACTAGCACCAATGCTTCGCTGTGCTCGCCTACCCTTTGTATTTTGCTTATCGCAATAACTTCAGTGTCTGAACCCTTTAAATTAAAATCTAACTCGATGTGACTAATGGTGAAAGTGGGTGCTTGATAGTCTTTTAAATGTTTTGCTTGAGCTTGAGTCATAAATAATCCTTGAATAACACTTAGCATTTAACGGGCATAAAATTTACATAATAAAAAACGCGCTAAAAGCGCGTTTTTTGACAATGAAATAGCGTTTATTTCACTGCAGATTTTTTAGCATCAACCATGTCTAAGGTGATTAATGCTGTTTCTTCTAAAAACGCATCCGGTACTTCTAATTCGTCTTCTTCAGACTCTTCAGCATCTTCCGTTTCGTTTTCAGCAACTTCTGTTGATTCTGCATCAGTTTCAGTGGCTTCTTCATCTTCTTCATCAAGTGATGCTAAAGGCTCAAGACCATTTTTAACACGACGCTCATTAGTGCGGTCAAGAATACGCTTTTCATCTTCTTCACGAGAAGCAATGCGCTCACTTTCCACTAATGAAATCGTTTTATCATCATGATGCTTTTTAAATTCAGCAATATCATCAAAGATATAACCAAATTCTACATCGGTTTTGATACGCTGCTGATGCTTGGTATCAAGTTTAGATACCAATTCAGGGTAGATATTACCTAAAGTACCGTATTGCGCTACCGGAACTTTATCCCATGGTAATGCGTTCTTCTCTTCAGATTCACCATATTCACCAGGCTCAAGTGCACTAGGGAAATTGATATCTGGAGTAACCCCTTTTAACTGTGTACTACCGCCATTAATACGGTAAAACTTAGCTATGGTGTATTGTACATGCCCAATAGGTTTTTCGTACATATCATAAATGCGACCTAAGCTTTTATGCTGCTGAACTGTACCTTTACCAAAGCTCGCCTCACCTACAATCAATGCACGATCATAATCCTGAAGCGCTGCAGCAAAAATCTCTGATGCTGAGGCACTGTAGCGATCAACCATAACTGTTAATGGTCCGCTATAGGCACTTTTACCGTCATTATCACGGTTTTGAGTAACGCGGCCATTAGCATCACGGATTTGAACCACTGGTCCCATATCAATGAATAAACCAGTCAGTAATGTCGCTTCAGTTAATGCACCGCCGCCATTACCACGTAAATCAATGATAATACCTTCAACGTTATCTTCTTTTAATTTAGCAATTTCTTTTTCTACATCAACGGATAAGTTCATGTAAAAACCCGGAATTTGAATAACACCGACTTTACGGTTAGCGTATTCGCCTTCAGTAGGCTCAACAACTTTAGAGGTTGCAGCGCGATCTTCTAAGCGAATTTTGTCACGAACAATCGTCACTTCAAATGCTTTCGCGTTTGCGCCACCTTTGTTAGGCAAAATTTGAAGATTAACTTCACTGCCTTTAGGGCCTTTAATTAATTCAACAACATCATCTAATCGCCACCCGATGACATCGACTATCTCTTCGTCTTTTTGACCGACACCAATAATTTTGTCTTCTGGAGATAGTTTTTCACTGCTCGCGGCAGGACCACCAGCAACTAAGCTTTTAATTACCGTGTAATCATCATCCATCTGCAACACTGCACCAATACCTTCAAGGCTTAGGTTCATTTCCATTTGGAAACGTTCAGCATTACGTGGAGAGAGATAACTTGTATGAGGTTCAACAGTGCGTGCAAAGGCATTCATAACACCTTGGAACACATCTTCACTGTGTGTTTGACTTAAACGTTTGATGGCATTGTTGTAACGCTTGCCAAGAATTTCGACTGTTTCTTCCCAGTCTTTATCAGCAAGTTTTAAATTTAATGCATCGTATTTGACACGTTGGCGCCAAAGTTCATTTAATTCTGCTTCATCTTTTGGCCATGTAGCTTCTTCGCGGTCAAACTCATAGGCATCATTGGCTTCTGTGAAGTCGAATTCTTTGTCTAATAAAGTCAGTGCGTAAGCAAAACGTTCATAGCGACGTTGTTGCAACAAAGAGAACATATTGAAAGCAGGTTCGATATTGCCTGTTTTGACCATATCGTCAAACAGATGTTGATATTGTTTAAAGCTATCAACATCTGCTTGTGTAAGCACATTACGTCTGAAATCTAGCTGTTGTAGATAACGATCGTAAATCAACTCAGAAAAAGCATCATCAAGTTCAAAGCGGTGGTAATGAGAGCGTGTGAATAAATTCGTTACCCTCTTACTCGCAACCTTGTGTTGAGGCTCTTGCTCAAGTTTAGGTAACTCGTTGATTTGAATAGTTGGTGAAATTGCCCAAGCCGAAAAACCGACAAATAAAGTGGCAATCGACGCAGCCAAAGTGAGTTTTCGCATCAACAAGTTACTCCTTAAATGATCACGATAATAAAATATGCTCTGCACGTACTTTAACGACTAAACCAGAATCAAGCTGTACATGGACATCTTCTTTCTTGATATCAGTGATAACGCCAGCGACAGGATTTTGTCCTAACTTGACACTAACACGTTGTTTTTGTTTAAGCTCGTCAAATTTTGCTGGGACATAATTAACTTTTGGTGCAGCAGGCTTTTTAGGCTTAGCTGGGCGGTCTTTCTTAACAGGAGCTGCTTTTGAAGAAGGTGCTTTTTTAGCTGGCTTCTTAGGATTTGCTTTAGCAGCTTGTGCTTGACGCTTAGCCTTGGCTTTTTCTTGACCTTCTTTTAAAGTCTGCTGAGCATGATCGATATGCTCTTGCTCAAGTTCGCCACAGTCTTGTCCGTCAAGATCAATACGTTGAACGCCGGTTTTAACACCTTTAAGGTAGCGCCAGCTACTTGTATAACGTCTAAGTGCAACACGCAATTGTGTTTTACTTACTTTAGAATCATCAGCCAACCTTTCAGCTAAATCTTGAAACAACCCAATTTTTAATGGCTTAGTTTCACCTTCTGCAATAAAGCATAAAGGAAATGTTTCATATAAATACGCTAAAACTGCGTTGGTGTCGGTCAACTTGTCTGTTGATTCCATTTTTACTTCCACGTTATATAAGGGGACTGGTTTATAGCTATCTTAGCTAGTTACAGTCGTTTATCTTTCGTTAAACAGAGTCTTGCTTAACGTTCAAATTAGCATTTCCTACATGATTGCTAAAGCAATTGAAACATGCCCTAACAAATTAACTTACTTGCCTGCATATTTACAGTAAATAAATTTTAAACATAGTAATGCGTGCAGCTCAGTATTATAAAGCCCATGTCAGCGATTGCGACCTGCAATTTAGCTTATTTGTTCGCAAATTAAGCAAATAAGCAAGATTCGAAGCTTTTAACTAAGATTTCTAAGCCTTTTTGATCATCTTTATCAAAACGATTCAAAGAAGGACTATCAATATCTAACACTGCTATGACATTTTTCCCGTCATGAACTGGCACTACAATTTCCGAATTACTGGCTGCATCGCAAGCAATATGACCTTCAAATTGGTGGACATCTTCAACAAGTTGAGTTTCATCTAAGGCTGCAGCTGTGCCACATACACCTTTGCCAATCACAATGCGTGTACAAGCAACTTTTCCTTGAAATGGTCCTAACACTAATTGGTCGTTGCGCTTAATATAAAAGCCAACCCAATTGATATCATCCAAATTGTCATTTAATAAGGCTGAGAAATTTGCCATACCAGCAATTAAGTCGTCTTCGCCTTCCATTAAGGCCAACACTTGTCTGTTCAAGGTGTCATACATTTCAGCTTTCATTTTACTTCCTAACTATTCTTTTATTCTGCTGCCGCTTTTTTGGGTGCTTTTTTGGCTGCAGGTTTAGCTGCAGGCTTAGCTTTTACGACGCCTTTGAGTAGATTTGCGAGTTCATCTTTATTAGATGCAAGATAAAAAGCAAGTTTCTCAACACTATTTTCGTCAATTTTTAACTCTGCGCTAGTAATAAAAGGAACTAAGTTATCCGCAATATCGAGCATTTTGTCATAGGCATCGGCTTCTTTTTTAGATGTGAACGTCATCTTTTCCACCCCTTCTCTGACCACGACAAACTTTGTAATTACCGCCATGATTAACCTCTTACTGTTTTTATATACAGTGCATAGAGTGTCATAGAACTAACTTCTGATGCAAGTATTCTGATTATTCTGGTATTATCTCATTTCATTGTAACTCGAATCATGATGAATAAACTCAGATAGTGGTCATAATTAGTCGCAATAAGTGGCTATAATATGTCTCAACTTGGATCATTGTTTCGCTGCTCATATTTACTAAATGGATGGTTTTAGCTTTTATATGCCCAAAAATTTAGATCAAGACACTATTATATTGTGCCGCTCTTGTGATTTAGCTGTGCAGCGCCGTGCTTTGCCCTCTAATGTTCGTGCATTATGTCCACGTTGTCATACGGCACTGTATGATGTGCCATATTGCTCTTTAAATGGCATGCTTGCTCTATGTATTGCAGCCATTCTGTTTTATATCCCTGCTAATTTTCTTCCCGTGCTTGAAATACATTTTTTAGGCAGTATTCGAGCAACCACAGTTTATGAAAGTGCATTTGCTGTTTGGGTTCAGGGTTACTGGATTGTTGCTGTCGCCGTTATCGCTGCAGCGGTCGTCGCTCCAGGATTACTTATATTGTCGATATTGCTGCAAATTATCATTGTAAAGCGCCGACTTCATTCAGCTTTTTGGCAACAGACGTATCGTAAATTGCTGAAAAACCATGGCGTACTTTCTCAATTAACAATGTTAGAAATCTATGTCATTTCTTTTTTAGTCGCAGCATTCAATTTATCTGACTTTTCAGATATCTATTTAGGCATGGGCACTTTTTGTTTTGGGATGTTATTTTTGGTTATCCTGTTCTTACAGCGAGAATATAACTTAGAACATATGTGGAGAATGGTTCATGACGAATAATACTTCACACTCAACGACTCAAGCGTCAACGTGTACTGAGTCTACAAGTACTGAGACAAAGACGTTGCAAGAAGATAACGCCACTAATAAATCCAATCTTGGCCAACAAGGTAAAGATATTGGCATGACGCTTTGTGGTACATGTCGCAATATTAACCCTATCGACCAAGGGCGTTGTAGTCGTTGCCATTCTAAAATTCAGCCGCGCAATTATCAAAGCCTACAGCAAAGCTGGGCATTACTAATTACCGCCGCCATATTATTAATACCCGCTAATATTTACCCAATCACAATGCTAACTAACCAAGGCAAAGTGACCTACGACACGATTTTTACTGGCATTGTACATTTGGTTCATTCAGACATGATCCCTATCGCGATTATCGTCTTTACCGCCAGTATTTTAGTGCCATGGTTAAAGATTGTAGGCTTGGCGATATATTTGTCAGCAATCAGTTTTAATCTGCCCGTTTCAAAAAAGAAGCTCATGGTGGGATTTCATATCATTGAGTGGATTGGTCGATGGTCTATGCTTGATTTATTCGTTATTGCTTTAACAGTGGCAGTAGTGAATATGGGACAACTTCTTGATGCAAAACCTGCACCTGCAGCAACAGCCTTCGCGCTGGTCATTTTATTGACCCAGTTAGCTGCAAAGGTACTTGATACACGTTTACTTTGGGATCGCTTGGAAAAAAACAATGACACGAATTGAATCACCAAAAGTCGTTAAAAAGAAACTCTTCTCTCCAATTTGGTTACTGCCAATTGTGGCTCTCGTACTGGGAGCTTGGCTTGGAGTGAAAAGTATCAAAGAGTCAGGAATTGAAATACAAGTTCATTTCCCCAGTGCCATTGGTATTGATGTTGGTAAAACCTTAGTAAAATACCAAGGATTAACTGTTGGTAAAGTCACTGACATCAGCCTTGATAAGGACTTATCAGGGGTAAATGTCAAAATTGTGATGGATTATCGCTCTGATCCTTTCCTAAATAAGAACACCCTTTTTTGGCTGGTTACGCCAAAAGCCAGTATTACGGGAATTGAAGGGCTAGATACCCTATTTTCAGGAAATTATATTGCGATTGAACCGGGTGATGGTAGTTCAACATCTGAGTTCATTGCATCCACTGAAGCTCCGTCAATGATCCCCAATGAAGAAGAAGGTATCGTTGTTAAGCTAACGACCCCAACTTTAGGTTCATTAGATGTAGGCTCTTTAGTGTTTTACCGCCAAGTACCTGTCGGTAAAGTCGTTAATTATCGTTTGATAGACAGTGACACTATTATCATTAGCACGTTTATTGAGCAGCAGTATGCTCACCTTGTTAACCAGAATTCGCAATTTTGGAATGTGTCAGGACTTAAAATTGATGCCTCACTTTCTGGTATAAAAGTAAATACTGAAAGTTTAGCGTCATTGCTCGCTGGCGGGATTAGTTTTAACTCTGATACTAAAGCGGACAAAGCAATCACCGGCGATAATTACGTTTTATATCCAGATGAAGAAAGCGCTGTAAAAGGTGTTGAGTTTGTATTAACAGCAGATAATGCCGATGAGATTAACCAAGGCTCTGCACTGGTATATCGCGGTATTGAAGTCGGTAAGGTTCATCAAACTCAACTGACTGAAAATGGCGTTAAGTTTTCAGCTAAGTTTGATATTGAATATCAACACCTTTTAAATGCTGATAGTCAGTTTTGGGTAGCGGGTGCTGATATTTCAATGGATGGAGTTAAGCATGTTAGTCGCTTACTGACAGGTAGCGTCGTTAATGTACTTCCTGGTGTATCTGACGAAACATTACCTGAGAAATTTACATTACTTGAGCAATCACCAGACTTATTGAATGACAGTAAACTCAAGATCCAGCTCAGCTCTGATGAGCATAGTGGTCTCACTGCAGGAGCTGAAGTTCGATACAAACAAATGCCAATTGGTGAGATCACTCGAGTGACCTTTACTAAAGATTTTAGTGGCGTTGAGTACCAATTAGAGATCCTGCCAGAATATAAAGGTCTTATCACTACCGATAGTCATTTTGTGTCTGAATCAGCATTAACCATAGATGCTTCACTCGATGGTGTTAGTGTGACCACCCGTGACTTAAACACTGTTATAGCCGGTGCAGTTTCATTAGTCAGAGGCAAAACCAAAGCGTTAGTAAGAGCAAATAGCCAATTTGCACTTTACCGTTCAACAGATCATGCTACTGCGACATTAAGTAAAAATAGTGTCACCACGCTAACCCTAGACAGTATCGATGGCGCAGGCCTTTCAGACGGCTCACCGATTTATTATAAAAAAATGCAAATCGGTAAAGTAACTGAAGTTAATTGGAATAATAAAACAGACCAGTTTTCAATTAGCGTCGCGATTCAAAATAAATTTAGTCAGCTAATACGAGATAATAGTGTCTTCTGGCGCAATGATGCTGCCAGTATTAATGCAAGTTTATCCGGTGTTGAAGTGAATGTAGCACCACTTGAGGGTGCGCTAAAAGGCAGTTTAAGTTTAGGGCTGTTAAGTGATGAGCTTATCGGAAATCAACAAAGATTATACGATTCAAAAGAACTAGCCTTGAAGCAAGCGAAAGCGATTACGTTAGTTTTACCTGCTGAAGCAAAAGTAGCAGCTAAAGCCGCGATTCGATATCAAGGGCATCAGATTGGTGTCGTTCAGCAAGTAAAGCTTAACCAAAATCTTGATACATTAACGGCAAGCGCTTATTTATATGGAGAGTATGCAGCTCACTTCACTAAAGCTGATACAGAATACTTTATTGTTGATGCGCAAATTTCATTAGCAGGCATTAAAGCGCCTGAAACCTTGATAACGGGTCCGTATATCGGTGTGATACCCGGTAAAGTCAGCGATGCTATAGATACTTTTGAAGCTCATTTATCAGCTCGTTATGATGCTGACATTGAAGATGATGCTTTAACGCTTATACTTGAAGATAGCCAACTTGGCTCGATAAAAGTGGGCACGCCAATATTCTTTAGAGGTATTTCAATCGGTCAAGTTGATGGTTATACATTGTCGGATAACGGCAACAAAGTCTTAATGTATTCACACATTGAAAAGCAATACACCCACCTAGTAAACCAAAGCAGTCGTTTTTGGGATGCTTCTGGTATTAAATTAGAAGTGGGTATTTTCTCTGGTGCGCAAATTGAAACGGGTTCACTAGAAACATTACTGTCAGGTGGTATATCAGTTGTTACTGAGGATGTGACTTCAGAGCAGAATAAACTATCAGATAATAGCCGTTTTGATCTTTATAACAAGATGAAAGAAGAATGGCGCAGATGGCAGCCTGAACAGGTAAAGCCATAAAATGTGCAATCCAAAAAAGTCGGCATATGCCGACTTTTTTATTGAGCAAATGTAATATGAGTCAGCAGATATGATGACTCTACCCTTATGGCTCCTTTAAGTCTTTATCCGTAAAACCAGTAACAAACCCCAATCGCAGCCATGATACCGCCGACATCAGCAGCTAAACCACAGCCAAGCGCATGGCGACTATTTCGAATGCCAACAGAGCCAAAATATACCGCGAGAACATAAAATGTAGTTTCTGTGCTGCCTTGAAAAATAGCTGATAATCGCCCAGCAAATGAATCAACACCATGGTGGTCCATCGTTTCAAGCATCATTGCTCTTGCTCCTGAACCACTAAAAGGTTTCATTAATGCTGTCGGCATCGCATCAACAAATCGGTTATCAAAGCCGAATAAGGTCACTAAGCTTGATAAACCCTGTAAAGCGAAATCTAACGCGCCTGAAGCCCTTAATAACCCTATTGCCAATAACATCGCCAACAAATAAGGGATCAGCATAATAGCTTGGGAAAAGCCGCCTTTAGCGCCTTCTACAAACTCATCATATATGGCAACCTTTCTATAACCAGCAATCAGTATAAAACTTAAAATTAGCACCAGTAAAATACCGTTACCTAAGGCGGTAGATAAAGTGCCAATAGCCTCAACTGATAAAGTCATTAAATAAAATACACTGGCAATAAGCACACTGATTAAGGTTGCACCGTAAGCAAGCACAACACTATTTAATAAAGAGATACGTTGCACAATAGCCACAACTGACAGCCCCACTAAAGTTGATGCAACTGTGGCAAGTAAAATGGGTAAGAAAACATCTGCGGGGGCAGCAGCGCCTTGTTGAGCACGATATAAAAATACTGTTACAGGCACTAATGTTACAGAAGAAGTATTGAGTACTAAGAACAAAATTTGCGCATTGGTCGCAACGCTTTTTTCGGGGTTTAAACTCTGTAAGTCATGCATCGCCTTAAGGCCAAGTGGAGTTGCAGCATTATCAAGCCCAAGCATATTTGCAGTTAAGTTCATCGACATACTGCCATAAGCTGGGTGTCCTCTTGGCACTTCAGGCATCAACTTGGATAATAACGGCTCGAACAATCGTGCAAACACCGCTACAACACCCGCCTTCTCACCCACTTGCATCAAGCCCATCCAGAGCGCCAACACACCAATGAGTCCAATTGAGATCTCAGCAGCAAGTTTCGCACTACTAAAAATCGCATTGACTGAGTCACTCAGCACTTCAACATGGCCATTAAATAGTTGCACAATGATGGCAATAGCTGCCGTTATAAAGAACAATAACCAAACTCGATTCAGCACTTAATACTCCATCATTATGACCAATGCTAACCCGTTTAGAACTGATGCTTAGTCCACGGGGATAACCTAACTCTTGTTAATGCATGATATAATCTATTTCATTATTACACAGTTGTTTTATCGAAATATTTTACTATGGCTCAAATTAATCCAGATTACCTCACCCACATTGCCGCAGAACTTCCAAAACATCTTGATATGGAAGAGTTTGTTGCAGCTTGTCATCGCCCTTTAAGAAAATCTATACGCATTAATACGCTAAAGATTTCAATAGCCGACTTTAAACAGGTTATGTATTCAAAAGGCTGGGAATTTGAACCTATTCCATGGTGTAAAGAAGGTTTTTGGATAACCCATAACGAAAACCAACAACCTGGCAATTGTGTAGAACATATTCAAGGGCTTTTTTATATTCAAGAAGCCAGTTCAATGTTACCGCCAGAAGCATTATTTAACGATTTAGGCACCAATGAAACTTATCAAGCGGATATTGTTTTAGATGTTGCTTCCGCTCCTGGATCTAAAACAACCCAACTTGCCGCATTAATGAACAACCAAGGCTTACTGATAGCCAATGAATACTCATCTAGCCGCGTTAAAATTCTGCATGCCAATGTACAACGCATGGGGGTCCGTCAAACAGCATTAACCCATTTTGACGGCAAGGTATTCGGTGAATACCTATACGAAAAGTTTGATGCCATTTTGCTAGATGCCCCCTGTGGTGGTGAAGGCACAGTACGCAAAGATGTAAATGCATTGAAAAATTGGCAACTCGACGATGTCACAGACATTGCAGAAACCCAGAAACAACTTATTGAATCAGCCTTTTTAGCATTAAAGCCCGGTGGCGCTTTAGTTTATTCAACTTGTACACTAAGCCAAATTGAAAACCAGCAAATTTGTCACTATATCCAGCAGCAATACCCCGAAGCAGTGAAATTCGCCTCATTAAATAATTTATTCGCAGGCGCTGAGCAAGCCTGTACAGAAGAAGGTTTTCTACATGTTTGGCCACAAATATTTGACAGCGAAGGCTTCTTTGTCGCTAAAATCATCAAGACCGCATCTGTACCTCGCTTAAAGAAATGCCCCAAACAACAGCGAAACTTCCCGTTTGTTTCAGCTAACCCAACGCAGACCCTAGCCGTTTCTGAGTATTTTAGTCAGAGCTTCAACATCAGCTTACCTAAGCAATATAACGTTATGATCCGCGACGATGAATATTGGTTATTTCCAGAGCAATTCAGCCATTTTATCGGCTTAATGCGTTTTCAACGCATTGGATTTAAACTGGCTGACGTAATGAAAAAAGGGTTTAAAGCTAAACATGAAGCCATTATCGCCTTAAGTGACTTTATTGAAAATCAAGATAGCGTTATTGAGCTTAATCGTCAGCAAGCTATTGAATTTTTGATGGGACGCGATATTCCAACCAATGAGGTTAACGGCTTAGATATAACCCCTGCTGGTGAAATGATAGTAAGCTTTCATCACAAGCCATTGGGCGTAGTAAAACACTTAGGTCACCGCCTGAAGAATAATTTACCGAGAGAGTTGGTCAAAGATAAAATCGAATCAGTCTAAAATTAGGCGTTAAAGTGAGCATTAAAGTTAAAATCATCCAAAAGTTAAACAGCTTTAATAGGCTCATTTCGCTAGTGATTTAAGCAGTATTAGTTAAATATGACGATTTATATACGTTAAACATTCATTTATAGCGCATTAATTGTGCAATATAGAAATACACAACTATAATTTATTCAGACGTGTTTAATTAAAGACTTTTGTAGCAAGAATTGAATGTTGGGAATAAGCGGGAATAACGCTTTATTCTCATAACGGTTTACTGAGAGTTTACTGAGAGACAACTCTCAACAGTAGCGCAAGGCTCTTTTCAATAAGAGCCATTCCCCTAGACCCAGAACAATTGGATAGTTTTGGGTCTTTTTTTTGCCTGTAGTTTAATAGAGCAAACCTAATGATTAACGAATGTCGTTAGAATCTTGTCGCTAAAAATAACTCTATCGGCCAATTAATTTGGCAGCATCGGTGAATAGGTTGAAGAAGTTTTCCGAGGTGTAATGAGCTAAATCTTCATATTTTTCACCACGTAGCTCAGCGACAAACTCTGCGACATCGCGAACATAAGCCGGTTGATTTTCTTTGCCGCGATGTGGAACAGGTGCTAGATAAGGCGAATCTGTTTCTACCAATAGTCTATCTTGTGGGACTTGGCGAATAACACTTCGAAGTTCACCTGCGTTTTTAAAAGTGACAATACCTGAAACTGAAATATAAAAACCTAAATCAATCGCCGCTTTTGCCATTTCCCAATTTTCAGTAAAACAGTGTAATACGCCACCCACTTTATCCGCATTGCCTGCTTTTAACATGGCAATGGTATCTTCACGTGCATCTCGGGTATGAACGATCAAGGGTTTATTCACATCAACAGCTAATGCAATTTGTTGTTCAAAACATTGCTGTTGAAGTGTTTTAGTTTCTGGGGCGTAAAAATAATCAAGACCAGTTTCACCAATTGCTACCACTTTTTTATCAGTGGCAAATTGTTTGATTTCTTCAACATTTAAACCGTCTTGAACATCTAAAGGGTGAACACCAGAAGAAAGGAAGACATTATCAAATTGCGCCATTTTTTCGCGCATAGATTCGAAACCTTGCTGACGCACATTGACGCACAGTAGGTAATCTACGCCACGAGATTTAGCACCATCAATAATGGCTTGTAAACTAGGTTGATCAGGTGCCGCTTTTAAACGGTCTAAGTGGCAATGAGAGTCGATTAACATGGGAATTCTATCAAAAGCTAAAATAAGCCAGCAAGAATACCTAGCTACATTGTGCAGGTCAAATCACTTGAAGAAAGTTCGCTCGAAAGTAACTTTTCAATGTGATGTTTATGACTTTCAGGATCGGTTTTAATTTTAACCCCTATCCCTGCAGGTCTGCCACCTGAAGCGCCTAATGGGTTAATCCAAACCACCACACCTTTAAAGTCAGTCATTTGTGATGTTCCAGGTAACTTATACGATATCGACAACTCTTGGCCTAAAAAGTGGCTTTCTGTTGTTGAAATAAATAAACCCGCAGGCTTAATAAAAGGCATATAAGCTCTGTACAACTGGTGCAGAGTATCAAAATTTACAACAAGATCGGTCATAATCTCAGTCTATTATTTAATATGAATAAGTTGTCTAAATTCGAGTATGTAATCTTGGCATAATGCCGGAGCATTCACACTCGCCATCGTTGCTAGCCGTTGGCACATTTGCGCCACTTTTGAAGACAAACCAATAATGTTACTTATAGCTAATGCATCTAGCTCTTTACTTTTTAACACATATTGTCTTAAGTACAAATATAAAACATTAAGTGCATCAACAATTTGATGCTCTGAAACCTTAATTAAACTGCCATTCAAATGGCCAGATTTAATGCTTAACGCCCAATCTGTTCGAAACTGAATCAACTGTTGGTAATGCTGACTACTGAGGCTTTCAGCAAGCTTTAATGGCCCGCCAATCATACTTAAACACCAAGTGACATCATGGGGCTTTTCGCCAGCACGCACTGAAGGTAGCATTTGATGGGCTTTTAACCACTCATATACTTGTTTTCTATCAGGAGCGTGAAATGCCACTTGCTGACAACGACTTTTAATCGTCGCCAATATTCTTGAAGGCACATCGGTTTGTAAAATAATTAATATATTATTACCCGGCTCTTCTAATGTTTTCAGTAAGGCATTGGCTGACGCTAAATTAAACTGCTCACAATTAAGAATAATAGCAACTCGTTGCCCGCCTTGCTGAGCAGTTACAGTTAACTTTTGGCATAAATCACGGATTTGGTCGACTTTTATTATCGTGCCATCCGCTTTGATAACATGACAATCGGGATGTGTGCCGGCCTTAAATAGCAAGCAGCTCTTACATTGGCCACAAGCCCCCACTGGCGTGAGCGCTGTACACATAGCAGCTTCAGCCATTTCGTTTGCCAAAACATGACCACCTAAGCCTTGATCAATACTCACCAGTTGAGCATGAGCGCTATGGCCGCTATGGCGTTCGTTAATAAAACGTTCAAACGGTGCATCCAACCACGGTAATTGCTGTATACCAAATGCTTGCATTATACGCTCGCCTTTACCCAATAATATGTCATTTTCAAGCTAGCCTTGCTGTCAACTCAGCCGTAATCTGTTGGTGCACTTGTTCAATAGGCTTACTGGCATCAATAACAATAATTGAGTCATCTTCGGCTGCAAACGCTAAAAATGTCGCTCTAGCACGTTCAAAAAACTCAATTTGTTGCACTTCAATTCTGTCTAAAGCGCCGCGACTAGCAGCTCTTGCTAGCCCAAGCTTAGGCTCTATATCAAGATATAAGGTTAAATCGGGTTTAAAGCCTTTTAAAGTGATATCACTGATAGATTTTACTAAAGGCATTAATCCCCTACCGCCGCCTTGATAGGCCAGCGATGATAAATTATGACGGTCACCTAATACCCAAGTACCATTAGCCAAAGCGGGCTTAATAACATTAGCAATTAGTTGCGCTCTCGCAGCGTAAAACAATAAACACTCAGACTCATCGCAAAGAGGGTCTGTTTCATCTGCAACCTTAACTAAATCACGCATTTTTTCGGCAAGTGGCGTTCCACCAGGCTCACGCGTGCATACTGGGGTTTGTTGAGTGTGTTGTGTGATAATCTGTTTAACCAGTTCAATGGCACTGGATTTACCAGCGCCTTCTAGGCCTTCAATTACAACAAATTTAGCTTGTTCTTGGGTCATTTTCTATTTCTCTGGTATTCATTCACAGCGCGGTTATGTTGCGCTAGCGTCTCGGAAAAAACATGGCTTCCATCATTTCTTGAGACAAAATATAAGTAATTAACATCTGCAGGCTTAGCCGCTGCAAAAATGGCGGCTTTACTTGGTGCGGCGATAGGCGTTGGCGGTAAACCATTAATGCGATAAGTATTAAACGCGGTATGCTCTCGTAAATCACTGCGGGTTATATTACCGTTATAGCGTTCTCCCATGCCATAAATCACTGTAGGATCAGTTTGTAAACGCATACCTAACTTCAAGCGGTTGTTGAATACTGCTGCGACCCAGTCACGCTCAGATGGCTTGCCGGTTTCTTTTTCAATAATGGACGCAATCGTCAATAACTCATAAGGTGTGGTTAATTTAAGATCTTTATCTCGCTCACCCCAAGCCGTAGCAAGGGTTTTCTGCATCATTTGATAACTGCGGTCTAATATCGCCTCTAATGAATCATTGGCTTGATATTGATAGGTTTCGGGGAAAAACTTACCTTCAGGTAAACCCGATTTATCACCATTTTTTATCAACACGCGATTAAAGACTTGCTCATCAAATGTTAAATGCGGCAAATCCACTAATGACTCATGCCACTCTTTAATCGTTTTACCTTCAATTAAGGTAACAGAGAAGGTCATTTCGTCACCACGATTAAGTTTGGTTAGCAAGCTATCAATGCTATCACCTGGGTTAATTTGGTATAAACCAGTACGAATATGGGCATATTCAGGCTTAATCTTTAACAGGTATTTGAGTTTCCAGCTGTCGGTAATAAACTGCTTATTTTCTAGATCAGCCCCAAGTTTTGTGACATTCATTCCTTGTGCGATAGTCAGTTCAACTGGCTTTTCAATTGATAGAAGTTGGCTAGGATAAGCGATAATTTGCTGATATCCCCAAAAGCCTACAACACACGCGACCGTAGTCAGTGTCATTAGCGATGTCAGTATAATGGTGATGGTTTTTTTCATATTATTTTAATCAGTACTTATTAGAATGATAGTTTGAGCTGGGTGAGTAAAGTAAGGGTCATATTCCAGGCTTTATAATGATAGCTCGAGCTTAATTGGGTATTAATCGAGTCTGTATTAATGCTGTTTACATTCACCAAACCTAATAAGCTGTTGGTGATAAATACATGTTCCGCGTCGAGCAATTCATCCAAAGTGACCTTTGTCGCCATTACAGCAATATCATTTGTCAAAAGCGCATCAATAACATGTTCACGCATGACGCCAGACACCCCGTTTTGACTCATCGCAGGTGTTTTAACCTGATTGTCCTTAACAATAAAAATATTCGCCATTGAAGATTCAACTAAACAATTATCTGCGTCAAGTACAAGCCAGTCATCGGTGTTTTTGGGTAATGTCTGCTGTTTGATTAACACTTGCTCTAAACGATTTAAGTGTTTCATCCCTGCCAGTAAAGGCTGATTACCTAACGTTACTGGCGACAAGGACAATGTGATTCCTTTAGATTGCCACTGTGCATAAATATCAGGTATCGGATGTAATGAAATCACCTCAGTGATATCAGGGGATGTAGGCGCAGTATAACCTCTGCCGCCAACCCCGCGGCTAAGCAGTAACTTAATACAGCCTTGCTTTAACGTTTTCGCGTGTGATTCAAGGCGTAAAACTAATAACTCGATGTGCGAAATAGTAAAACCTAAACGCAAACAGGTTTGTTCTATGCGTTGCAGGTGTGTATTAAGGAATAAGATTTCGCCTGCAGCAACTCGCATGGTAGCAAATGCGCCATCGCCATAAGCAAGCCCTCGATCAAGAGCATCAATAGTATTATCAGATTTTCCATTCACAAATACCGACTGCATAACGTCCTTAACTCAAGGTTGTATTAATCTCATCTTGAAAATGCGATTTAGTTAACTAAGTGGATTGACTATCATATTTGCATCTAATGCCATGTAATTCAAATCGTCACTAAAGACTGTAATGGCTAAAAATAACTAAAGCGAATTCGAAACGAGAAACTGATACCAGAAATGGCCTCAGCATATGATGAGGCTCCAATTCTCATGGAGCCGTCAACTTGTACATCTGAGATCACATCCTTGTTATCTATAGCTTAACTCTATCTTATCTGGCTAACAGATGTTGGATCCTTGCTTTTAATATATCTGTCGCAATACGGTTTTTACCGCCGCGAGGAACGATAATATCAGCGTGCTGCTTTGATGGCTCAATGAACTGCAAGAACATTGGGCGAACAGTGGCTTTGTACTGAGAAATAACCGACTCCATCGTACGTCCGCGCTCAGCTACATCACGCGTCAAACGACGTAAGAAACAAATATCCAGCGGTGTATCCATGAATACACTCGCATCCATGAGCTCACGTAATTTAGGGTCTGTTAATAGTAAAATCCCTTCTAAGATAATCACCTTTTTAGGTTGCATATCAAGGGTTTTAGTCATACGAGTATGTTCTTTATAACTATAACAAGGAATGTTTACCTGCTCACCTTTCTTTAATTGCTTAAGGTGTTCAGCTAATAGCTGATGATCCAGTGCTTTAGGATGATCATAATTCGTTTTAACACGGTCTTCCATTGTCATATGACTTTGGTCACGGTAATAAGCGTCTTCATTAATCACACCGATTTGGTCGGTGCCTAGGTCACGCTTAAGTTCTTCAAAAATCGTTTGGGCAATTAAACTTTTGCCTGATGCTGAAGCACCTGCGATACCAATAATGACACATTGCTGAGAATTCATTACTTAACCTTACTCGTCGTCTGAAATACTGATTGAAACTGTGTTTTTGTTTTGCTGCTTCGCAAGTTGAGCACCCACTTTACGGGCAATTTCACGATAAATAGCAGCAACTTCTGAATCTGGCTTACTGACAACTGTTGGGTTGCCTTCATCCATTGACTCACGAATGTTAATATTAAGCGGTAATGCGCCCAATAACGGCACTTCATATCGCTCAGCAATCTTGCTTCCGCCATGGGTGCCAAATGGGTGTTCTTTATGGCCACATTCAGGACATAAATGAAAACTCATGTTTTCAATAATGCCTAACACTGGGATATCCACTTTTTGGAACATGGTGATACCTTTTTTGGCATCTTCAAGTGCGATATCTTGCGGTGTTGTCACCACAACTGTGCCACTTACTGGAAACTTCTGTGACAATGTTAATTGTATGTCACCGGTTCCAGGAGGCAAATCAATCACTAAGTAATCCAGTTCTGGCCACTGAGTTTCAGTTAACAACTGATTTAATGCGCCTGCAGCCATAGGACCGCGCCAAACCGCAGCTTCACCATCGCCTAGCATAAAGCCTATAGATTGGGCTGAAATACCATGAGCAGATGCAGCCGTCATCATTTTGCCGTCTGGAGATGTCGGTTTAAAACCTTGTAAACCCAGCATCATTGGAATTGAAGGGCCATAAATATCAGCATCTAATATGCCGACTTCAGCGCCTTCAGCTTTTAACGCTAATGCAAGATTTACCGCAGTGGTAGATTTACCCACACCGCCTTTACCTGAAGCAACTGCAATAACTTGTTTAATATTAGGGATTGGTTCTACTGAGGCAATGGCTGAAAAAACACGTGGCTGGAAGTCAATTTCACATTCTACTTCGTCAATAGCATCAAGTACGGCTAACTTTTTAGTCACATCCATGACGGTATCACGATATTGCGTCATACAAGGGTAAGGATAAACCAATCCAAGTAGAAGGCGTTTACCTTCAATTGCAAGTTTGTTAACACAACCCGCAGATACTAGCCCTTCAGCTAAATATGGATCTTGGTATGCATCTAAAATACTCAATACTGGACCAAGAAGGTCATCACTTAATTGATAATCTGTATGCGAAGTAGACAAAAGCAGAACTCCCAGCGAAAAATTTGCCCAAGTGTACCAGAATTAGAAAAAAATGAGCGCTAATTTAGCCGATTTTGTTGTTGTTTGATGAAATAATCACTTTGATCGGTTAGTATCTTGACCATATATTTAGTGTAATCGATTGTTGAGACAAAATGACAAATTCACAACGTAAAATTCTGGTGACAAGTGCCCTCCCGTATGCAAATGGTCCAATCCATTTAGGTCATATGCTTGAGTATATTCAAACTGATATTTGGTCTCGCTACCAAAAACTTCGTGGACATGAATGTCACTATATTTGTGCAGACGATGCCCATGGCACGCCAATCATGCTCAAAGCTCAACAAATGGGTATTACCCCAGAAGAAATGATTGCTCAAGTTCAAAAAGAACACGAACAAGATTTCGCTGATTTTAATATTCAATTTGATAATTTCCATAGCACACACAGCGAAGAAAACCGCGAATTAGCTAGCGACATTTATATCAAGTTAAGAGATAACGGTTATATTAAAACCAAAACTATCTCGCAGTTATTTGACCCTGAAAAAGAAATGTTTTTACCAGACCGCTTCGTTAAAGGCACATGCCCTAAATGTAAAAGCGAAGACCAATATGGTGACAACTGTGATAATTGCGGCGCGACATATAGCACCACTGATTTAATTAAGCCTTATTCGGTTGTTTCTGGTGCTACACCTGTCATGAAGGATAGTGAGCATTTCTTTTTTGATTTACCAGCATTTGAATCAATGCTTGGAGAATGGTTATCTTCTGGCTCATTACAGCCTGAAATTGCTAATAAATTACGTGAGTGGTTCGATCAAGGTCTACAACAATGGGACATCTCTCGTGATGCGCCTTATTTTGGTTTTGAAATACCCGATCAACCAGGTAAATTCTTTTACGTTTGGTTAGATGCACCTATCGGCTACATGGGTTCATTCAAAAACTTATGTGATAGACGTGATGATTTAAACTTCGACGACTTTTGGAGCATTGACTCAAAAGCCGAAATTTATCATTTCATTGGTAAAGATATCGTTAACTTCCACGGTTTATTCTGGCCAGCAATGTTACATGGCGCAGGGATCAGAAAACCAAACAGTGTTTATGCCCACGGTTATGTCACTGTGAACGGCGCTAAAATGTCTAAATCTAAAGGCACATTTATTAAAGCCCGTACTTACCTAGATAACTTAAACCCTGAGTATCTGCGTTATTACTACGCTGCGAAATTAAATAGCCGTGTTGATGATTTAGATTTAAATCTTGAAGATTTTGCTCAGCGTGTAAATTCAGATTTAGTCGGTAAATTAGTTAACTTAGCTTCTCGTACAGCTGGTTTTATCAGTAAACGTTTTGATGGCAAGTTAGCAAAAATTAACGACACATCGTTAACCGAAGCCTTCCTTGCTAAACAAGACACCATTGCTGAACTATACGAAACTCGAGAGTTTGGTAAAGCAATGCGCGAAATCATGGCACTTGCCGATATGGCTAATGCTTATGTCGCTGATGCAGCGCCTTGGCAGTTAATCAAGCAAGAAGATAAACAAGAAGAAGCACATCAAGTATGTAGTAATGCACTTAACTTGTTCCGTATTCTGGTCACTTACTTAAAACCAGTACTGCCAAAACTTGCTGAAAATGTTGAAGGTTTCTTACAACTGACACTGACTTGGGATAATTTAGACCAAGACCTAGCTGGCCATGAAATCGCAAAATTCAAAGCATTAATGCAACGCATTGAAATGAAGAGCATTGAAGCCATTATTGATGCATCGACTGAAAACCTTCAAGTGACTCAAACTGAAGTGCCAAAAGTTGAACAAGTGCAAACTGAACTTGAAAAAGAGCCGTTAGCACCAGAAATCAGTTTCGATGATTTTGCTAAGATTGATTTACGCATTGCGTTAATTGCTAAAGCTGAACATATTGAAAAAGCCAATAAACTACTTCGATTAGAACTGGATTTAGGCGGCGAAACTAAACAAGTCTTTGCAGGAATTAAATCAGCTTATGCACCAGAAGACTTGATTGGTAAACACACTGTAATGGTTGCCAACCTTGCACCACGTAAAATGAAGTTCGGTGAATCTGAAGGCATGGTATTAGCCGCAGGTCCTGGTGGAAAAGATATCTGGATTTTAGAGCCACATGCAGGTGCAAAACCTGGTATGCGTGTGATGTAATAAGTTTACTGACTTATTAACAAGAAAAAAGCCGTCATTTGACGGCTTTTTTAATGCGTTATGAATAATAAAATTTAAGACATCAACTTAGTTTCTAAGTCTTTTTCAGTGTCATTACTATTTATTTTACCGCAGTTTTCTTTGTCTGGGTCGCAAGGATGTTCTTGGGCGAATCGTTGACTTTTATACGCTTCAGTATCAGCTACGATAGCCTCTTTTAAACGTTCCTCGTATTCAATAAACAAGTTGATAAAATCGCCACCAAATTTTTCACCATCTGAACGATTAGCCCACTCGTTATAAAGCACTTCAGAAGCTTCACTCTCAACTCGCATGTAAGTCTTCTTTTGTCGTTGCACAAGCTCATCAGAAAAGCCCATCGCTTTCATTGATTCGGCTCCGACTTTTAACGCTGAGCGAAACGTCTCTGACTCAACGTAATCAGCCCCCGCCTGACGTAATAAATGGCCATGTCCACGGTCAAATGCTCGGCTAATCACTTTCAGTTTAGGGTATTTATGTTTTAGGTGCTTAACCAGCTCTACACTGGCTTGTGGATTATCTATCGCTACAACAAATGCTGATGCCGTGGCAACACCTGCGGTCTCAAGTAAATCTGGTCTCGTAGCGTCGCCATAAAAGGCTTTAGTATTGACTTTACGTAGATTATCGACTTGGGTCGCTTGATGATCTAACACCACCGTCTTAACCCCATTAGACAGTAACAGTCGATTGACTATCTGACCAAAACGGCCTATCCCAGCAATGATAACGGTGCCTTGTTCATCAACTTGATCTTGCTCGCGATCGTTCGATGTTTGTTGATATTTAGGTAAAATTACTTTTTCATAAAAAATAAACAATCCAGGGGTTAGGAACATCGATAAAGCCACTACAATCGATAAAGGCTGTGCGACTTCTACTGAAATCACATGGTTTTGCTGGCTAAAGCTGAGTAACACAAACCCAAACTCACCTGCCTGGGCTAAACTTAAGGTGTATAGCCATCTATCACTGCCTTTAATCCTAAATATAAAACTCAATAACAATAAGACTAAGCCTTTTACTATCATCACAGCGGCTGTAGCACCAAGAATAACACCTAAATACTGCCACAAAATTTCAAAATCTATTCCCGCACCTACGGTGATAAAAAACAAACCGAGTAATAAACCTTTGAATGGGCCGATATGAGTTTCTAATTCATGTTTGAATTCACTATTAGCCAGTACTACACCCGCTAGAAAAGTGCCTAACGCTGGCGACACGCCAACTAAACTCATTAAAGTTGCAATACCAATGACTAACAATAAAGCCGCTGCCGTGGATATTTCACGCACACCAGAATCGGCAATAAACCTAAAAACAGGTCGGCTTAAATAGTGCCCGCCAAACACGACTACCCCTATTGAAAGTACTAACACCAAGGCGTATAAGCCACCGGGTAAGTTAGCGACTAAAGATAGTTCATCATGGTGTTCCGCTGCCGCAGCAACAGAGGATTGAGCAGCTTCCACCAGCTCTGGTAATGCTAGAAGAGGAATCAATGCCAGCATTGGAATGACGGCTATATCTTGAAATAACAACACTGAGAAAGCGTTCTTACCTGCCGTTGTCTTGGTTAGACCTTTTTCATTTAAGGTTTGCAGCACAATGGCCGTTGAGGATAGCGAGAAAATTAAGCCGATTGTTAATGCGACAGTCCATTGGAACTCAAACATCAGCGCAATAGCCATCACAATACCGGTTGATAAACCAACCTGTAAGCCCCCCATTCCCAACAGTCGGTTCCTCATCGACCAGAGCATTTTAGGCTCAAGTTCTAAACCAACTAAAAATAGCATCATCACAACACCAAATTCGGCAAAATGCTGAATGGTGTTTGTTTCACTGCCGACCAGCCCCACAATGGGACCAATAATCACCCCAGCAATTAAATACCCCAGCACAGAGCCTAAGCCCATTCTCTGCGCTATAGGCACTGCTATAACAGCGGCAGACAAATAAATAAATGCTTGGATAAAATATTCTGTCATGATGCTATTCCTTAAGCGATATCAGAAAGTTAAACTGGATTAACAATATCAATAAAATGATGGGTCAAACCAAATTGTTCAGCTAAATGCTCACCCAAAGCTTGTATGCCAAACTGCTCAGTCGCATGATGACCTGCAGCAAAATAATGTATACCTTGCTCCATTGCACAGTGAAAAGTTCGCTCTGAGACCTCACCGCTGATGAAAGCATCCACGCCAAGTGATGCCGCATGATCGATATAATCTTGAGCACCACCGGTACACCAAGCTAATGAGCTAATAAGTTGTTCTTTATCACCAATGTGTAATGGTGTTTTGTTGAGTTTTTCTGTAAGTAACTCACTCATTTGTGAAACACTTAACGGTTTCGGTAACTTACCCTGCCACAATAAATCTTGTGAAATATCGGCACAAATTTCTACATCAACCAAGCCTAGTTTATTCGCAAGCTCGGCATTATTACCTAATGTTGGATGGGCATCTAAAGGTAAATGATAGCCGAATAAATTAATATCGTGGGTCATTAACGCCTTAATTCGATTGTATTTCATCCCGGTGATCACTTCAGGTTCGTTTTTCCAAAAAAAACCATGATGTACGATAATGGCATCAGCATTGAGTGCTGCAGCTTGCTCAATGAGTGCTTGGCAGGCTGTTACGCCAGTCACGATAGTCTTAATGTTGTCACTGCCCTGCACCTGTAGACCATTTGGCGCATAGTCTTTGAATTGTTTTACATTAAGAAAATCATTTAGATATTTGGATAATTGTTGGCGAGATACAGACGTTAATGACATAAAACTAACCCTAAAATTTTTGATAATAATAGTGTAACTCAGTCCAATACTTATTGAAAAACCCTTGTTAAGATTGATTATTTGCTAAGCTATTTTGGCTTAAATTGGACTTTTGGGTGCATTAAACACTAAAATTAGACCTAAGGGATGTTGAAAACATTAAATAAACTATTCATTACAAAAAAATAGGTCTCAAAATGTCTAACTTGACTAAAGAAGCGCTTATCGCCGAATTAAAAGCTGCTCTTGAAAAGCAAACTTCAAAAACTGTTGAAATTGAACAGAAAGGCAGTTGGTATAAAATTGATGGCGGCAAGTCTTTACGCTTTAGCGATCTTGAGCAAATGCACCTTGAAGCAACACAAGGTCAATCAGTAGAAGCGCCTGCAGCTAAGCAAGATGTAGCTAAAAAACCAGCGGCTAAGCCTGCTGCAAAAAAAGCAGTGGCCAAAAAGCCAGCAGCAAAAACGGCAAATAAATCTGGTGGCAAAACGCCAAAAGAATTATGGCGCGAAAAATTAGCGAACGCTGGTAAAAATACACTGCCACGCGGCTTCTAATCTTTGCTTATATGATAAAAACTAAAAAGGAGCCAATGGCTCCTTTTTTATTCATTGCATTAATCATTGCTACATGGCTACATGGCTACATGGCGATATCGACGCGAACATAACCTTTAAGATAAACAACGCGTACTTCATCTCCTGCAACAAATGACATGCCAGGGTCTAAGTCCTGTATCACCATCACTTGTGTGCCATCATCTAAATTAATCATCATTTCAATGAGCTTATATTCAAGTGTGCGAGTAGAGTTACCGTACTGATTTGCAGCTGCGCCGCCTAGTAATGCACCTAAAACGGTCGCAACATCTTGGCCAGAACCGCCGCCAAATTGATGACCAACGACGCCGCCTATTAATGCGCCTCCGAAAGTTTTCCAACCTAGATTACGATCTTCAACTAATTGAGTTTGAGTGACATGTTTTATCGACTCAACCTGACCATAAACCACTTTTTCAACCGGTACAGCTTGGTTTCTATCGTAAGCTGCACTCGCTGACGTGCTAACAGCAGCCATTAATAACATTAAAAGCGCACTAAATCGTATCACTAAGCTGTTTGTGAGTTTCAACATAGGCAAAATTCCGCTAACGTATATATAAGGTTTAGTAAATAATATACTTAATTGTGAACTCACTGTCTTATTTAAATCATCTTCCGCACTTTCCTGATCCGCAACAAGCACTTGATGAACCCAATGGTTTACTTGCTATCGGAGGTGACTTATCACCTCAACGTTTAGTTGAAGCTTATTATCAAGGCATTTTCCCTTGGTTTAATGATGATGACCCTATTCTATGGTGGTCACCTGAGCCTAGAGCTATTTTCAAACCAAAAGTTCAGCCGCTTAATAAAAGCATGAAAAAATATCTACGTAAAACACAGTGGCGTTACACCATCAATCATGCCTTTGCTGATGTCATCAAAGCCTGTTCAGAGCCACGACTCACACAACAAGGCACATGGATATCATCTGACATTCAGGAGGCTTATATCCAGCTACATAGGCTTGGAAAAGCCCATTCAATTGAGGTTTGGGACGATAACGAACTTATAGGCGGCTTGTATGGCATTGCTGTAGGCAGTGTATTTTGTGGTGAATCCATGTTTCACCGCCAAACGAATGCATCCAAAGCGGCCTTTGCCATGTTAAACCAGCATATTTCTCGATACGGTTTTAAGTTAATTGACGCTCAAATAATGAACCCACATTTAGAAAATCTTGGCGCACAAGCCTGCCCTCGTGAGGACTTTCTGTTATCGCTTCGGCAACTACGAAATAGTGTCATCGACAATAATGCATGGATAGCACAAGAGGTCTGTTTTGAGTTCTAGAAGCGTCAGCGTTGGCATTAGCCACCCATTTGATTGCAGTTATATCGAAGGATTAACTGAGCAGTTACTTATCATTCAAGAGTCTCAACTTGATAGTCAATTATTTGAGCAGCTTTTAGGTATGGGATTTAGGCGCAACGGAAATTCAATTTACAAACCGCGCTGTCCGAGTTGCTCTGCATGCCAGTCCATTCGAGTCGTAGTACCTGAATTTAAGTTATCAAAAAGACAGAAAAGGACCTTAAAAAATAACCAAGACCTGCACTGGAAAGTCACTCATCAAGTCACAGAAGCCCATTACGAGTTATACGAGCGATATATTATTGGTCGCCATTCTGATGGCCCTATGTATCCGCCAAGTGAAGACCAGTTCAATGATTTTTTAAAGTGTACTTGGTTAGAAGCGACTTATATCGAGGTTTATCTACAAGATAAGTTGATTGGTGTAGCAGTAACAGACGCGATGAATAATAGTCTCTCTGCAATTTACAGTTATTTTGACCCTGATTACGCCAAACGTTCGTTAGGGGTTTATATGATCTTAATACAGTGTGAATTAGCCCAACAGTTAGCTAAGCAATTTTTGTATTTGGGCTATCAAATTGATGAAAATAGAAAAATGAATTACAAACGTTTATATCGTCCATATCAAATATTAACAGCAAATGGATGGCAACATATTGAAAAAGAACCCACGCTATAGTGTTTCAATCCTTTACAGCAAGCGCTTTTTGGGGCATGATACGGCGAATTTTTTTATATTTGAAGGCATAAAGGTAACCAATTAATGGCGAAAGAAGACAACATTGAAATGCAGGGCACAATCCTTGAGACCTTGCCAAATACAATGTTCCGCGTTGAACTTGAAAATGGTCATGTTGTGATTGCACACATTTCTGGCAAAATGCGCAAAAACTACATCCGTATTTTAACGGGTGATAAAGTTACGGTTCAGTTGACTCCTTACGATTTAAGTAAAGGTCGTATCGTCTTCCGCGCACGTTAATACTGCCTCATCTATTTAAAAACCCGGCTTAATTGTCGGGTTTTTTATTGGCTAAAGATTAACGTTGATGCGAAAAAAATGGCTATCTGATTTCAGATAGCCATTTTTATTAACCCGATAAATTAATTAGCGAATTACGATACTTTCTCTAAACATTCACAATGAATAACAATCTCGTTGTCCTTAACATCCACTTTAGCTGTACCGCCAGCTTCAAGCTTACCGAAAAGTACTTCATCAGCTAATGGACGTTTAATGAGTTCAGTCACCACACGCGCCATTGGTCTAGCGCCCATGTTTTTATCGTAACCTTTCTCAGCAAGCAGCGTCCGCGCTTCATCAGTTACTTCCAGTGTTACTCGTTTCTCGTCTAACTGCGCTTGTAATTCAATTAAGAACTTATCAACCACTTTCGCGATAATGGTCATGTCTAAATGGTTAAACCATATAATTGAATCTAAACGGTTACGAAACTCTGGGGTAAACACTTTATTGATTTCTGACATTGCATTAAGACTATTATCTTGCTGCTTAAAGCCAATCGATGTACGAATTGTTTCTTGCACACCCGCATTGGTTGTCATCACTAAAGTTACGTTTCTAAAATCAGCTTTACGACCATTGTTATCTGTCAGTGTGCCGTGATCCATCACTTGCAGCAGCAAGTTATAGACATCTGGATGGGCTTTTTCAATTTCATCCAATAACACTACACAATGAGGATTTTTAATCACGGCATCAGTTAATAAACCGCCTTGCTCATAACCCACATAACCTGGAGGCGAACCAATAAGGCGTGAAACCGCATGACGTTCCATGTACTCAGACATATCGAAACGAATTAACTTCATGTTTAAGCATGAGGCCAATTGATTGGTGACTTCTGTTTTACCGACACCTGTTGGGCCAGCAAATAAGAAACTACCCACAGGTTTCTTTTCTGCGCCTAAACCGCTACGAGATAACCTAATCGCTGAACTGAGCCCCTCAATCGCCTTATTTTGGCCAAACACCAACATTTTAAGGTTACGCTCAAGGTTTTTAAGTAAATCCTTATCAGTCGAAGATACCGACTTCTCAGGTATACGAGCAATTTTAGCAATTATCGCTTCAATTTCTGGCTGGCCGATGGTTTTCTTGCGTTTACTTTGTGGCAGCATCACCATTCGAGCACCTGCTTCATCAATCACGTCGATGGCCTTATCAGGCAAGTGACGATCATTGATATGTTTAGCAGATAAGCTCGCTGCTGAACTAATTGCTGCTTGGGTGTAACGCACACCATGATGCTCTTCGTATTTGGACTTAAGACCTAACAGAATTTTTGTCGTCTCAGCCACTGATGGCTCATTAATATCAATTTTTTGGAAACGTCTTGCCAATGCACGATCTTTCTCAAAAATGCTTTGATATTCCTGGAACGTAGTTGAGCCCATGCAGCGTAGTGAGCCGTTAGACAATAAAGGCTTTAACAGGTTTGACGCATCCATTACTCCACCGGATGCCGCACCTGCGCCAATAATGGTATGGATTTCATCAATGAACAAAATAGCATGTTCATTTTTACCTAACTCCTTGAGTAAACCTTTAAAGCGTTTCTCAAAATCACCACGGTATTTAGTACCAGCAAGCAACGAACCTAAATCTAATGAATACACAGTTGCATCTTTGATGACGTCTGGCACTTGTTCGTTAACAATACGGTACGCGAGGCCTTCAGCAATGGCAGTCTTACCCACACCGGCTTCACCGACGAGTAATGGATTATTCTTTCTACGACGACATAAGGTTTGAATCGCACGTTCGACTTCATCATCACGACCAATTAATGGATCAATCACACCGTCTTTAGAAAGTTGATTTAAATCGGTAGCGAATTGCGATAACAAGCTTCTGTCTTCAGCAGCTTCACCGCCTTCCTCTGAAGCTTCCGGGTTATTAATTTCAGAGTCGTCATCATCTTTCGGTAAACCATGAGAAATAAAGTTAACCACATCTAAACGGGTTATTTCACAACGGCGGAGTAAATATACTGCTTGTGACTCTTGCTCACTGAATATCGCCACTAACACATTTGCGCCAGTGACTTCATTACGACCGGACGATTGCACATGAAATACTGCACGTTGAAGTACACGTTGAAAACCTAAGGTTGGTTGGGTTTCACGTTCTTCTGTGGTTTCAGCGATCAATGGGGTTGTTTGTTGAATGAAGTTAGATACTTCCTCGTGGAGACGAGTAATATCCGCGCCACAAGCCAATAATGCTTCTTTGGCCGATGGGTTATTAATTAATGCTAATAATAAATGTTCTACCGTCATATATTCATGACGTGAATCTCTAGCTTGTTGAAACGCTAGGTTCAAGGTGACTTCGAGATCTTTGTTTAGCATAAGCACCCCCTAAAAATACTCATAAACTGCAGAGTTACCGACGGAGAATCAACTAATTCATTATGCGGTTTCTAATGAACACAGTAATGGATGTTGGTTTTCTTTGGCAAATTGATTTACTTGTAACACTTTCGTTTCGGCAATGCCAAACGAGTAAACACCACATATTCCCTTACCTTGGTGATGGATAGCCAACATAATATCGGTGGCTTGTTGTTCATCCTTATTAAAAAAGCGTTGTAACACTTCTATCACGAAATCCATCGGAGTGTAATCATCGTTATTTAACACGACTTTGTACATTGAAGGTGGTTGTAGCTCCGATTCAACACGTTCTTCTGTGTGCTCTACGCTGCCTAATCTACCCATGAGTTAATACTAGCCTCTAGTTTGGTACAAGACCAATTGATATTATTAAATTAATTAAATGTTGTCATTTTGTTAATTTTTACTTGACATCTTTTCGTACAAATTTCATTCTGTTCTGAGGCGGCAATAGAGACCGCTGATAAAAATAAGTTTTACTATCTTACTGGTAAGTAGACAACAGAAGGAAGTGGAAGTATGGCAAGCGGAACTGTTAAATGGTTCAACAACGCCAAAGGATTCGGGTTTATTTGCCCAGATCAGGGTGGCGAAGATGTATTTGCGCATTATTCAACAATCGAAATGGAAGGTTACAGAACGCTAAAAGCGGGCCAACCGGTAGATTTCGAAACTGAGCAGGGCCCAAAAGGGATGCATGCTTCAGCCATTTCACCAACTAAATAGTCGGTGAAACTATAATACAAAAAGGCAGAGATTTTAATCTCTGCCTTTTTTATTTAGCCAATTAATTATCAATAACGATTTGTTTGCCTGAAAAACACTCAACATTTATTTTAATATTGACAAACTTAGTTACAAAAATCTTTGTATCATCACGTTAATATCACTCATTTTTAAACCCAAATAAAAAAACAGAGACACAAGGCCTCTGTTTTTATCTTAAGCGATACCGCTAAATATTAAATTACGCAGTAATAAACGAATTCAATAATGCACTTGGACGCATTGCTGTTTCAGCTTTTGCTGCATCTAAACGGAAATAACCGCCTAAATCGACAGCTGGGCCTTGTGAACCATTCAGTTCAGCAACAATCTCCGCTTCGTTAGTGGTTAATGACTCAGCTAATGCAGAAAATTCAGCTGCAAATGAGGTGTCAGCCGTTTGAACTGATAAAGCTTGTGCCCAGTACATAGCAAGATAGAAGTGACTACCACGGTTATCCAATTCACCTACACGACGTGAAGGAGACTTATTGCTATCTAAGAACTGTCCAATCGCAGTATCAAGCGTATCAGCTAATACCTGTGCTTTAGGATTATTCTGAGTTTGACTTAAGTGCTCTAATGAAGCCGCTAATGCCAAGAACTCACCTAAAGAATCCCAACGTAAATGCCCTTCTTTCTCAACCTGTTGAACATGCTTAGGTGCACTACCACCTGCGCCAGTTTCAAATAAGCCACCGCCATTCATTAGTGGTACGATTGATAGCATTTTAGCACTGGTACCCAGTTCTAAAATTGGGAATAAATCAGTTAAGTAATCACGTAAAACGTTACCAGTGACTGAAATCGTATCTAGACCTTCATGAACACGGGCAAGTGTCGCTCGTGTTGCTTCAACTGGTGCTAAAATTTGTAAATCAAGACCTGCTGTATCGTGATCTTTTAAGTACAATTCTACTTTAGTGATGAGCTGCGCATCATGTGCACGCTTGCTGTCTAACCAGAAGATTGCTGGTGTGTTGCTTAAACGAGAACGATTAACCGCTAGTTTAACCCAGTCACGGATAGGCGCATCTTTCACCTGACACATTCTGAAGATATCACCCGCTTCAACATTGTGGCTCATTAGCACATCACCCGCGCTATTGATCACTTTAACAACACCTGCTGATGCTATTTCAAATGTTTTATCGTGGCTGCCGTATTCTTCTGCTTTTTGCGCCATTAGGCCAACGTTAGGCACGCTGCCCATTGTCGTTGGGTTAAAGGCACCATTTTCTTTACAGAAAGAAATAGTTTCTTGGTAAACACCCGCGTAACAACGATCAGGGATCATTGCTTTAGTGTCTTTTAATTGGCCGTCTGGGCCCCACATTTTTCCTGATGAGCGGATAGCCGCAGGCATCGATGCATCAATAATGATGTCACTCGGTACATGAAGGTTAGTAATGCCTTTATCTGAATCTACCATCGCAAGTGCTGGACGCTTTGCGTATACCGCTGCGATGTCAGCTTCAACTTCAGCACGCTGAGCTTCAGGTAAACCTGCGATTTTAGCGTAAACATCACCAAAACCATTGTTTACATCTACACCTAGCTCATCAAATAATTCTTGATGCTTAGTAAATACATCTTTAAAGAAGACCTTAACAGCATGACCAAATAAAATTGGATCAGAGACTTTCATCATTGTCGCTTTTAAGTGTAGAGATAATAAAACGTCTTCAGATTTAGCAGCTTCAATTTCACGCTCGTAAAATGCTTGCAGCGCTTTATTGCTCATAACTGCAGTATCAATGATTTCACCTGCAAGTAATGGAAGCCCCTGCTTAAGTGTCACTTCTTGACCATCAGTTTGGGCCAGTATGATATTAACAGTATCAGCAGTTGTTAATGTGACTGACTGTTCACTACCGTAAAAGTCGCCTTCGCTCATGTGTGCAACATGAGACTTTGAATCACTCGCCCACTTACCCATTGAATGTGGGTTTTTCTTAGCATAGTTTTTAACTGACGTCGGCGCACGGCGGTCAGAGTTACCTTCACGTAATACAGGGTTTACTGCACTGCCTTTAATTTTGTCGTAACGGCTTTGAACATCACGCTCAGCATCTGTTGCTGGCTCGTCCGGGTAATTCGGAATGTCATAACCTTTAGTTTGAAGTTCTGTAATACACGCTTTTAATTGCGGAATTGAGGCACTGATATTAGGTAATTTAATGATATTGGCTTCAGGAGTGCCTGCCATAACACCTAATTCAGTTAATGCGTCAGAAATTTTCTGCTCAGCAGTTAACTTTTCAGGAAAGTTTGCGATTACACGGCCTGATAAAGATATATCTCGGGTCTCAACTTTAACACCTGCAGCATTAGTAAATGTACGGATGATAGGGAGTAATGAAAGCGTCGCTAATGCGGGTGCTTCATCAGTTTCAGTATAAATGATCGTTGGAGAGTTATCTTTCATGCTTTTTCCTACATTATTGAAATAAAAAGTTTTTATAAATTATTATTGTAATAAGTATCTACCTAAAACAGCTTCAATCTAATTGTCGAAGTCTATTTATCTGCGGCACAAATCCATATGAAATAGAAAAATTAACTGTGACTGCGGGTACAAAAGTGGGCACAGATCACATTTTTTAGGCCAACATCATAGATCATTATCTCGCAGATTCAAATTCCACTAAGGCCCAATGCCAAGTAAACTATGCAAAATAACTTAATTTCGCTCTTAAATAGGCTTATTTATGCCAGCAAATGACAAAACAAAACGATTTAATAGCAAACCGGCATTTGCCAGAACAGCCAAAAAGTCTAGCAACAATACCAGAAAAACCATTAAACGCCCTGTAAAAAAAGCAGTTGAGAACCCAATAATAGTGTTATTTAACAAACCTTTTGATGTGCTATGTCAATTTACTGATGAGTCAGGAAGACAAACATTAAAAGATTTTATCCCAGTAAAAGATGTTTATGCTGCTGGCAGATTAGATAGAGACAGTGAAGGTTTATTATTGCTGACTAATGACGGTAAATTACAAGCTCAAATTACTCAACCTAACAAAAAAACATTTAAAACTTATTGGGCGCAAGTTGAAGGTGAACCCAGTGAGCAAGCCATTAATGCCTTATGCCAAGGTGTTGAATTAAAAGATGGTATGACTTTACCGGCCAAAGTTACTGTGATGAATGAACCAGCGGTGTGGGACAGAGTTCCCCCAGTTAGAGAGCGCAAATCCATTCCAACAACTTGGTTAGAAATCCAAATATGTGAAGGCCGGAACAGACAGGTTAGAAGAATGACAGCACATATTGGTCACCCTACATTAAGATTAATTCGCTATAAAATAGGCCAATGGAGTTTAGATGACATTGCCAATGGTCAATATAAAACACTTGCACAGTAACAATTGATAACCATCATAAGCTTAGCTTTCAAGCCATGCTTAAGCTTAAAATAAACCCAAGCCCAAAGAATAGCCTAAGCCCAAAAAATAGTTCTATGACAAAAGGATAGCTCAATGACAAAAGAACGTTATAAACCTAATACTACGGTCGCTTGTGTTATCCATTGCCAAAATAAATTTTTATTTGTCGAAGAAATCATTGATGGTGAAACTCGCTTTAATCAACCTGCAGGTCATATTGAAGCGCAAGAATCGATACCAGAAGCTTGTAAAAGAGAAGTTAAGGAAGAGACGGGGCTAGATATCGAGCTTCTCGGTATTATCGCCGTCTACCAGTTTAGCCCGAATGAACAATTATCCTTCGTGCGTTTTACCTTTGCCGCTGAGACTAAAAACCTGATAATTTGTCAGCCTTTAGATAAAGATATCCTTGCCTGCCATTGGTTCACTCTGGATGAAATTAAAGCGCGGAAACATCAGCTTAGAAGCCCGTTAGTGATTAAATCCATAGAAGACTTTTTACATAAAGCTCACAGCCCATTATCACTGATTAATAGTGACTTGCAGATCATAGCCGACAACAACAATGCATGATAGAATATGCGCCGCACATTTTTGAGATTTTCGTGATGTTTTTCATCGGTTTTTATGACCGGTTTTGATAACAGCATTTGGCGATATATATACAGCGACTTGAAAAGCGCTAACGTCGACCACATGATCATCTCTTGTATCCGTAAATTCACTGGTTTTTAGGTTTTATGACATCAATCAATCCCAATTCAAATGGTAAAAAAGTCATCGTAGGTATGTCCGGCGGTGTAGATTCTTCAGTTTCAGCTTATCTGCTTATGCAGCAAGGCTACCAGGTTGAAGGATTATTTATGAAGAACTGGGAAGAAGATGACACGGATGAATACTGTCTTGCAGCCGAAGATTTAAAAGATGCTCAGGCTGTTTGTGACAAACTCGGTATTAAGTTGCATACAGTTAACTTCGCTTCAGAGTATTGGGACAATGTATTTGAACATTTCCTTGAAGAATACAAAGCGGGTCGCACGCCAAATCCCGATATCATGTGTAACAAAGAAATCAAATTCAAAGCATTTTTAGAATTCGCAGACGAAATTCTTGATGCTGACTTTATTGCTATGGGCCATTATGTGCGTCGTCGAGATAACGAAGACGGCACCACCCAAATGCTACGTGGCGTTGACGGCAATAAAGACCAAAGTTACTTCCTCTACACCTTAAGTGACAAGCAAGTTGCTAAAAGCTTATTCCCAGTGGGCGAGTTAGAGAAATATCAAGTTCGTGATATCGCCAAAGAAATGGGCTTAATCACCCATGATAAAAAAGACAGCACCGGTATTTGCTTTATTGGTGAGCGAAAGTTTACCGACTTTTTAGGCACGTATTTACCTGCACAACCTGGTGATATAGAAACCGCTGAAGGTGAAGTCATTGGTACTCACCAAGGTTTGATGTATCACACCTTAGGGCAACGCAAAGGTTTAGGTATCGGCGGCTTGAAAAACAGCAATGACGACCCTTGGTATGTCGTTGAAAAAGACTTATTACGTAACGTATTAATCGTCGCACAAGGTGGCAACCACCCTCGCCTAATGTCTCATGGCATGATGGTCAGTCAGCTACATTGGGTTGACCGCCAAGGCCCTAGCTCACCAGCAAGCATTACGGTAAAAACTCGCTATCGCCAACACGATGTAAAATGCACCGTGACAACAGTAGATGCTGATAACATCAAAGTCATGTTTGATGAACCTGTTGCAGCGGTAACGCCAGGTCAATCAGCCGTATTTTATGATGGTGAAGTCTGCCTTGGTGGCGGCATTATCGATACCTTAATTAGAGGATAGGTCGTGAGCCAAGTATTATTTGAACGCACTATGGCGTTTGCAGGTATTTTACAAGCGGTTGCTCAAGTTCAACACCTTGCTCGACATGGTGAATCAGACGAAACCGCAATGGCTGCGAGTTTGAACACCATTATGGTGACAGACCCAGAATCAATATCTGATATCTACCAAGATAAGCATGCATTAAATAAAGGCTATCAATTAATTGAACAACAATTAGGTGATGGTAATAGCAAAGATGTTGAAACCACACGCTATCTTGTCGGTATGCTCGCTCTGGAGCGTAAACTCGCTCGCTCAGCTAATGGCTTAGGCATGCTTGCAGAACGAATTAACCAAGTCCATCGACAGTTACACCACTTTGCCATCACAGATGAGCAAATTGTCGCAAGTTTGGCGAGTATTTATAGCGATGTGATCAGCGAACTTGGGCCTAAATTACAAATTTCTGGTAATCCAGCTTGCTTGCAACAACCGCAAGTACAACAAAAAATCCGTGCTTTACTTCTATCAGCTATGCGCAGTGCTGTTTTATGGCGTCAATTAGGTGGCAAACGTCGTCACCTTGTTTTTGCTCGTAAGGCCATTGTGGATACTGCAATTAGCAGCCGTAAAAATAATTAATCGTATCACCCTACAACAAAAGTTCATCAAGGAGCTTCAAATGGATCTTTCTGCACTGACCGCTATCTCTCCGATAGACGGTCGTTATGGTAGCAAAACCACCTCATTACGAGGTATTTTCAGCGAATTCGGTTTAACTAAATACCGTGTTCAAGTTGAAATTAACTGGTTAAAACTACTTTCAAGTTGCCCAGAGATTGAAGAAGTTCCGCCATTCAGTGAAGAAGCATTAATCTTACTGGATAGCATCAAGGATAACTTCAGCGAAGAAGACGCATTACGCGTTAAAACAATTGAAAGAACCACCAACCACGACGTTAAAGCGGTTGAGTATTTCATTAAAGAACAAATTGCTGATAATGCTGAATTAGTCGCTATTGACGAATTTGTTCATTTCGCTTGTACCTCAGAAGACATTAACAACTTGTCTCATGCGTTAATGCTTAAAGAAGCGCGTGAACTTGTTCTAGCACCTCAGTGTTTAGAAATTGTGGATGCCATTAAAAAGTTAGCGACAGATAACAAGTCTGTACCGCTAATGTCACGTACTCACGGCCAACCAGCTTCACCTACAACTTTAGGTAAAGAAATGGCAAACGTAGCTGTACGTCTAGAGCGCCAACTGAACCAAATCAACGCTGTTGAAATCATGGGTAAAATCAATGGTGCAGTAGGTAACTACAACGCACACATCTCAGCTTACCCTGAAGTTAACTGGCATGAGCTGTCACAACGTTTTGTGACTAGCCTTGGCATTAACTGGAACCCATACACGACTCAAATCGAACCGCATGATTACATTGCTGAATTATTTGATGCCGTAGCACGTTTCAATACAATCCTAATCGATTTCGATCGTGATATCTGGGGTTACATTGCCATGGGCCACTTCAAGCAGCGTACTATTGCTGGAGAAATTGGTTCTTCAACCATGCCGCATAAAGTTAACCCTATTGATTTTGAAAATTCAGAAGGTAACTTAGGTATTGCTAACGCGCTAATGCAGCATTTAGCCGCGAAATTACCTGTTTCAAGATGGCAACGTGACTTAACGGATTCTACGGTTTTACGTAACCTAGGTGTTGGTATGGCCCACTCGTTGATTGCTTATCAAGCAACGATGAAAGGCATCAGCAAGTTAGAAGTTAACGAAGCTAACCTGTTAGCAGAGCTCGACAAAAACTGGGAAGTATTGGCTGAGCCGGTACAAACAGTAATGCGTCGTTATGGTATTGAAAAGCCATATGAAAAATTAAAAGAGCTAACACGTGGTAAGCGTATTGATGGCGAGCAACTTGCTTTATTCATCGATGGTTTAGAACTGCCTGACAGTGTCAAAGCAGAGCTTAAAACAATGACACCAGCTAACTACATCGGCCGTGCAGAAGCATTTGTTGACGAGTTAAAATAATCTTCCAAACAAATGCTTATATAAAATTATTTATAAAAGTCACTTGTTTGTAGAATAAGGAATGGCGACACCTCTTATGAGCTGTCGCCTTTTTTACAATTATGTATACATTAAATTTTGATACTGCTGAATTCATACGTGAAAACTGGCAAAAAAAACCTATTGTGATTAAAAATGCCTTCAATGCATTCGAAGATCCTATTTCTGCAGATGAACTAGCGGGTTTAGCCATGGAAGAAGATATTTCTTCACGTATTGTGCAAACACAAGCTCAAGGCTGGAATGTGGTCCAAGGGCCATTTGAGGATTATGACGAATACGGTGAAGATGGCTGGCAATTATTAGTCCAAGCCGTTAACCATTGGTACCCTGAGTCACAGCCATTAGTGGAAGCCTTTCGTTTTTTACCTGACTGGCGCTTTGATGATCTAATGGTCTCTTTTGCGACGCCAAAAGGCGGTGTTGGACCACATATCGATAATTATGATGTATTTATCATTCAAGGCGAAGGTGAGCGTCGCTGGCAAGTGGGCAATAATGGTCACCATAAGCAGCGTGGCGGTGATAAAAACAGCCCTTTAGTAGACGACTTTGAGCCTATCATTGATGTTGTATTGACCAAAGGCGATGTACTGTATATTCCCCCTGGTTATCCGCATTGTGGTGAAACGTTAACACTGGCGTTAAGTTACTCCATTGGTTTTAGGGCCCCTAGTCAGCAAGAGCTATTAACTGAACTTGCAGACTCTTTAATTGACAATAACGCGGGTAAACAGCGATTTATTTCAACTGAAGAACAAGCCAATAAAGGCATTGTTAGCCAACAGCAACAACAAGGTATGATGAACTTGTTAGCTGAGCTAGCAAATAACCCGAATCAGTATCAAACAATGTTAGGTAAGTTGCTTAGTCAAAATCGCTTTGAACTTGACCTTAATCCATTCGAGCAACCTATTTCGGCTGAAGATATGATTGAAGCCATTGAAGACGGTGCAAGTATGCAACGTATTGGTGGTTTAAAAGTATTAACACTTGAGGCGGATACACAAGCCCATCTCTATGTGAATGGTGAAGTAGTTAGTGTTGAAGGCATCGATGCTGAAATTATCAAGGTTATCGCTAATGAACATTCAATCAGTCAACCAATGTTATCGACTTGGAGTCATCACCCCGCTTTACTATTAATACTCACAGAGTTTATCAATCAAGGTTGGTTTTACTTCTCTGAATAACCCATTATTTATCATTGATGGGTTATAAGATACATATTAAAAAGGCACAAAAGATTCATCTTTTGTGCCTTTTCAATTTAATTTTAATATTGGTTAAACTGATTGAAACACAGCTATCACTTACAACAGCACAAATCACTGACTGTAGGATTTAATACAGTTTACTCTCGCCATCTGGTCTTGTTTTCAAAAACTTTAAAAACCACATGTATTGCTCAGGATATGCATTGATAACTTGTTCAACCATTTTGTTAAGGGCAATGGCTTCATTATCCTTACCTTGCATGTCTTCTGGGTCTACTGCCTGCATCACGGTTAAATTAAACTGTCGCGCTTGTTTGTCATAACCAATTTTAACTGGCAGTACTTGCGCTTTTCCTGCTTGAGCTAAACGGCCAACCACTGGCAGTGTTGCTTTAACAGTCCCCAGTAATGGCGCAAAAACGCTTTGTTCTGGGCCTAAATCCTCATCTGGCAGGTAAAAGAAACTATTATCTTGTCTTAATTCGCTGATTAGAGCACGTATACCCGCCTCTCGCATGTAAACACGACCGTTTTGACTACTACGTAGACGGTTGCTAAACCAGTTAAACAAGCCATTCCTGTGAGCTTTTGCCATTGTCACCATCGGCAGTTCGATGTTAAGCCTGATCCCAGCATAATCGATTGGCCAAACATGAGGCATGATAAAAATCATCGGCTGCCCTGCTTGTCTTGCAGCTTCGACATGTTCAAAGCCTTCGATCGTGACACGACTTTTAATATGTTCATTAGAGCGCAGTAACAACTCAGCTTGCGACATTAATGTTAGAACAAACATATCGACATTGTCTTTAATCAAGGCATCAATTTCTGCTTCTGGCTTATCTGGAAAACAAGTACGCATATTAATTCGTGCAATATTAATTGGTTTTTTAGCAATCGACATTACAAGCTTGGCGAGGAGTCGCGAGATGGGGTCGCGTAGCCAAGCCGGCATAATGCCAAAAATGAATAAAATCAGAATGACAAACCAAGTACCCCAATATCGAGGGTGTAACAAAGAAAGAGTAAATCGACGATCGAAATGTTTTGCTTGTCTAGCCAAAAGAAACCTCAAAATTACATCAGCGCAGTGAAATGAATAGCGGAGCCAAAGACATATAATAACAATTTTCTACTACTCACAGCACGATATTTTTACCTCTCCAACATCAGGAGTAGTGATTAATTAATTTTAGAAAACAAAAAAGCCACTCAATTGAGTGGCTTTTTGAATAAAGCGAAACTATTTCTTAGCCGAGTTCGATTCTTCAACTCGAGTTTTCAACTTTTGTCCTGGACGGAACGTCACAACACGTCGAGCTGAAATTGGAATATCTTCACCAGTTTTTGGGTTCCTTCCCGGTCTTTGATTCTTGTCGCGCAGATCAAAGTTTCCAAAGCCAGATAACTTGACCTGCTCACCACTTTCGAGTGCTTCTCTAATTTCTTCAAAGAAAGACTCAACCATCTCTTTGGCAACACGTTTGTTCATGCCCAGCGTTTCAAAAAGATGTTCTGCCATTTCGGCTTTGGTAAGTGCCATACTTTTAGTCCCTCAACGATGCGTTGAACTCGGTCTTAAGTGCAGATACAACTGAATCAACAGTTTCGGTTATATCTTTTTCTTCAAGCGTACGAGTAATGTCTTGTAATGTAAGTGCTATTGATAGGCTCTTTTTGCCTGCTTCAACACCTTTACCTCGGTATACGTCGAACAAGTTTAAGCCAACCAACTGATTTTCGCCAACTTTTCTTATCAAATTCATAACATTAGTTGCAGAAACTTCTTCTTCAACAACAACAGCAATATCACGTCGATTTGCAGGAAACTTAGATACAGTCTGGGCTAGCGGCAAACTGGCATGCAGTAAAGCGTCCAGTTCTAACTCAAAAATAATTGTTTTGCCATTCAGTCCAAAAGGCTTTTCCAAACTAGGATGGACAGCACCAATGATACCAATGACCTGATTATTTCTTAGTATTTCAGCACATTGCCCCGGATGAAGAGCAGAATGTGTTGCACTTCTAAAAGTAAATTCAGAAGTTGAAACTGTCAAGCCGATAATTGATTCTAAATCACCTTTTAAATCAAAGAAGTCGACAGTTTTTGAATCCATTGACCAATGTTCATCATTTTGGACACCTGAAATCACCGCACCAATCATTGCTTCTTGTCTAACACCAGAATCTGCTTTTGCATCAGGTACAAAGCGTAAACCAGTCTCAAATAAACGCACTCGACCTTGTTGACGGCTTTGGTTATAACCTACTGACGTCAATAATCCAGTGAACATAGAGAGGCGCATCGCTGACATTTCAACCGAAATAGGATTCGGTAAAATCATCGCTGGCGCATCAGGGTGAACAAGATTTTGTTGTTTAGGATCAACAAAGCTGTAAGTCACCGCTTCTTGGAAGCCACGTGCGACTAAAACATTACGTACTTTACGTAGTGAAATATCAGCTTCTTTGTGATCAGACATGGTTAATGAAGCTACAGGCGCGATATTAGGGATATTGTTATATCCGTAGATGCGAGCCACTTCTTCAATCAAATCTTCTTCAATCGCCATATCAAAACGATAAGTTGCAGTGACAACATCCCACGTTTCAGCATTAGCGGTGACATTGAAACCTAAACGCTCAAGAATTTCAGTCACGTCAGTATCAGGAATATGATGGCCGAGAATTTTGTCTAGCTTGCTGCGACGTAGTGTCAATTCAGCAGGCTTAGGCAAGTGAGCTTCAGTCACAGCTTCTTCAACAGGGCCAGCTTCGCCGCCACAAATGTCTAATACTAGACGAGTCGCACGATCCATAACCTTATGTTGTAGTTCAGGGTCTACTCCACGCTCAAAACGGTGTGAAGCGTCTGTATGAAGACCTAAGCGGCGTGACTTACCCATAATCGCAAGAGGCGCAAAGAATGCACACTCTAAAAGAATATCTTGAGTTTTAGTGGTAACACCGGTTTTTTCACCACCAAACACACCGGCTAACGCGATTGAACCGCTGTCGTCTGCAATCACTAATGTATCACTAGGCACAGTAACTTCATTACCGTCTAGAAGCGTTAATTTCTCTACGCCGTCGCTTAAGCGAACTTGAATAGCACCCGCTAAGGTAGCTAAGTCAAATGCATGCATTGGCTGACCGTATTCAATTAATACGTAATTAGTAATATCTACAATTGGATCAATTGAGCGAATACCACTACGACGCAGTTTCTCTTGCATCCACAATGGAGTTGCAGCGGCAAGGTTAACGTTTTTAACTACACGGCCTAAGTAACGAGGACATGCTTGTGCATCGATAACATTAATCGCAACTTTATCGTCGATAGTCGAAGCTACTGCTTCCCAAGTTGGCTCTGTTACTGCTTCACGGTTTAATACGCCAACTTCACGCGCAAGACCAGCCATGCCTAAACAATCTGCACGGTTTGCCGTTAAATCAACGTCAATCACCGCATCGTTAAGGTCAAGGTATTCACGAACATCCTTACCAATTGGAGCATCCGTCGGTAATTCGATAATACCATCGCTTTCGATGTCGATACCTAATTCACCGTACGAACACAACATACCAAATGATGGTTGACCACGTAATTTAGCTTTCTTAATTTTAAAGTCACCAGGTAAAACAGCACCTACCATAGCAACAGCAACTTTAAGACCTAAACGACAATTTGGTGCACCACAAACGATATCGATTAACTCTTCTTCACCGACATTAATTTTGGTTACACGCAATTTGTCAGCATCAGGATGCTGACCACACTCAACCACTTCACCGACAACAACACCGCTAAATTCGGCGGCTACAGGGTCAACGCCGTCTACTTCAAGACCTGCCATTGTAATTTGGTGTGATAACGCGTCACGACTTACTGATGGGTTAACCCACTCACGAAGCCAAGATTCACTGAATTTCATCTTTATATTGCTCCGTTATTTGAATTGCTTAAGAAAACGTAAATCGTTTTCGAAGAAGGCACGTAGGTCATTTACGCCGTAACGCAGCATTGTTAAACGCTCAACCCCCATACCAAAAGCAAAACCAGAGTATTTTTCAGGGTCAATACCGACACTGCGAAGGACATTAGGGTGCACCATGCCGCAACCTAATACTTCTAACCACTTGCCATTTTTGCCCATCACATCCACTTCTGCAGAAGGTTCAGTGAATGGGAAGTAAGATGGACGGAAACGAACTTCTAAATCTTCTTCAAAGAAGTTACGCAAGAAATCATGCAAAATGCCTTTCAGCTCAGCAAAGTTAACTTTCTCATCAACTAACAGCCCTTCCACCTGGTGGAACATTGGCGTATGAGTTTGATCGTAGTCATTACGGTAAACACGGCCTGGAGAAATAATACGTAAAGGCGGTTTTTCGTGTTCCATAGTACGAATTTGAACACCTGAAGTTTGCGTACGAAGCATTACTTTAGGGTTAAAATAGAAAGTATCATGATCTGCACGAGCCGGATGGTGCTCTGAAATGTTCAATGCATCAAAGTTATGGAAATCATCTTCAATTTCAGGACCGTTCTTAACCGAAAATCCTAACTCGCCAAAGAAAGTTTCAATACGTTCGATAGTACGGGTCACTGGGTGCAAGCCACCCAATTCAATTGTACGACCTGGTAAGGTAACATCGATTTGTTCAGCGATAAGTTGCGCTTCTAATTCTGCAGACTTTAAGCCTTCAATACGCTCAGAAAGTTCTTTCTGTACCGCTTGTTTTGCTTTATTGACTGCTTGTCCAAAAGCAGGTTTCTCTGCTGGACTTAAGCTACCCATCAATTTCATCATGTCAGTGATCTTACCTTTTTTACCAAGGTAATCGACACGGATATCATCCAATGCCTTTAGATCACTGGCCTTACCTATTACTTCTAAGGCTTGTTCTACGATCTCAGTTAACTGCTGCATTATTTCTTCCACTGCATTCTTGCATATCAAATGCGTTTGGGCGTCTAAGGATAGACGACATATTTAGTCTAGGCATAAATGTAAAATTAAACCTAAAGCATGGGGTTAAAACAAAAGATGGGATTTTACGTGACCTAGGCTTATTTTACTAGCATTTATTGCAATTTAAACCAGTAAACTCCTGCGTTATCATGAGTTAGCCTCATGTAAATTGAAATTTATCAAACGCTAAAAAATCTTATACCCCTAAAAGTATAATTTTATGAATAATTCAATATATACAAGCCAGTAGCAATTAATCCGTCAGCCATTATTGCCTTTAACAAAACTCCATCTAAAGTTTAATCAGTATTATCCGATATAACGACATAGCGCGTATAAAACAAGAGGCCAAAATGAAAGAAGTAAAGTTTAGATGGATTGATCAATTTTTAATTAAATTATCCATTAAATCCAAATTCACAATATTGGCGATTGTTCCGATTGCATTGATTTTATTGCTGACTTTTACATTGACAAGCAGTTTTAAAACGACCTTAGCTGAAGCTGAAATTGAAGAAGCTATATCCCTTAACAATACTTATAATCATGCAATTGAAGCTGCCTTAGATTTACTTGAACAAGATAAACAACAAGCTTTCCTATCTGACGTAAATGGCTCAAGCCGAGCGGTTAATATTGATACGCTTTCTCGCCAAGAACAACAAATCGCACGTCAAGGTGGCGGTTCCCTCGAAACAGGCCAAGGCTTTAATGTCTTTAGTAATGTTAATTCTCACGATATTGTTATCACCACTCAAATAGCGCACAAAACTATCGATGATAAAACCAGCGGCGATAATAATTTGGCCTATTTATTAATGGTGTTGATTATTGCAATTATTTTGTTCTTTTCTTATTACATCTCAACGTTTATCGGCGGCGCGTTATATACCACTGTGATGGCGCTACGTAGAGCAACTGAAGGCGATTTAACTAGTCGATTAAACTTTTTCGAAGTCCCCGATGAATTTAGTTTGCTGGCTATTAGTGTTGATGAATTGGTTGACAGGCAACACAAACTTGTCGTTCAAATGACTCATGCTACTGAGCAAATTAGGCATGTAGTACATTCATTTAGAAACACGGCTGAAGAGGGTCAAACTGTCGCTGTTAATCAACGTCAACATTTGGACTCACTGGCTACAGCCATGGAGGAAATGACTGCAGCCGTTAAAGAAGTGGCCCGTAATGCAGAACAATCTTCAGCAGAGACTCAAGAGGCGAATAATCAGGTTACAGCAGGGTCTAACGACATTGAAACCACAGTGCAAGCCATTGATTTACTTTCAACTGAAATTGCTGGCGCTTCAGACGCTGTGAATGAATTAAATGACAATGCCAGTAAAATTGATGCAGTTGTAACCACAATTAATGCCATTTCTGAACAAACCAACTTACTTGCCTTAAATGCTGCTATTGAAGCTGCACGTGCGGGTGAGCAAGGTCGTGGGTTTGCTGTCGTTGCCGATGAGGTTCGTACTCTTGCAGGTAGAACACAATCTGCCACGGTAGAAATTAAAACCATGATTGAAGCTTTACAATCTGGTACTCAGAACCTAACACAAGTTATGTCTCGCACCGTTGAACAAGCAGAAGAAGGTAAAAAGCATGTCCTTCAAACTGGTGACGATTTAGAAAGCATTGCCCATCATAGTGGTAAAGTGTTTGAGATGAGCGTATTAATCGCTACATCAGCAGAGGAGCAATCAGCTGTCGCAAATGAAATAGCCTCTAATTTAATGGAAATTAGAAATCAATCCCATAATGTTGAAGAAGCGGCAAATCTATCAGTATCTGGTTGTAATGAGCTAAACACGACGGCAGAAGAACTCGATAAACTAATGATTGGTTTGAAGATTTAAAGTCAAATCGGCATATAAATGCAAAAAGCTCGTCCCTAGATGGTGACGAGCTTTTATTTACCAATTTTATCTGGCTGTTTTATCTGGCTGTTTTATCTGGCAATATGATCTGGCTATAAGTAAGTTAAACGCATTAATCTAGCAGTGCTAATACAGCTTAATTAACACTAGTGAAGCATTAACGGTTTTTCTCTAATCGAGCCAATAAACTTGAAGTGTCCCAGCGATTACCTTTCATTGACTGCACTTCTGAATAAAACTGATCAACCAATGCAGTGACGGGAAGTTGGCTGCCATTACGTCTACCTTCTTCAAGGGCGATACCTAAATCTTTACGCATCCAATCAATCGCAAACCCAAAGTCATACTCGCCCTGCCACATGGTTTGGTAACGGTTTTCCATTTGCCAACTTTGTGCTGCTCCCTTACTGATAACTTCAACCACCTTTAAACCATCTAAACCAGCACTTTTAGCAAAATGGAGCCCTTCAGCGAGCCCCTGCACCACACCTGCAATACAGATTTGATTAACCATTTTAGTTAATTGACCAGCGCCAACATCACCTAATAATTCAGCGCAGCGGCTATAAGATTCAATCACGGGTTTGACTTGATTGAAGACCGACTCTTTCCCGCCCATCATCACGGTCAGTACACCATTTTCAGCCCCAGCTTGGCCACCAGAAACAGGTGCATCTAAAAACTCGACATTTTGGCCAGCTAATAAAGCAGCAACTTCACGTGCCACATCCGCTGATGCTGTTGTGTGATCTACGAGTACAGCACCTTGATTAATACCGTGAATAACACCGTTGTCGCCTAAGATAACTTGTCTTAAATCATCATCATTACCAACGCAGGTAAATACAATATCTTTATCTTTTGCAGCTAAAGCTGGCGTTAACGCGAACTCACCTTGATAATCTTGAGTCCACCTTTCCGCTTTCGCCGTTGTACGATTGTACACAGTGACTTGATGGCCTTGTTTGACAAGATGACCCGCCATTGGGTATCCCATAACACCAAGTCCGATAAATGCTACCTTTGCCATATTATCCTTCTTATTATTTTAATGGTTTTATAATTACAGTGCAGGTTTAACGTGCGCTTCCATTTCTGCGCCAATACGCTTACGCATATCCATTAATCTTAATGCAGAGTCTCTTAAACGAACATCGTCTTCATTTTGTGGGATCCACTCAGGTACAGAAGTTGGTTTACCATCATCATCAACCGCAACCATGATCACAATACAATGGGTGGTTAAATGGCGTTCAGGTTCTTTAGGATCGCCCGCTTTTACATCAATACCTAAGTGCATTGATGATGTACCGGTATAAATTACTTTAGCGCTCACTTCGACAATATTGCCAACATGAATAGGTTTCACAAAACGAATACCGCCAGCATAAACCGTAATACAGTATTTCCCGCTCCAACCTGCCGCGCCAGCATAAGCCGCCAAATCAATCCATTTCATTACCGCGCCGCCGTGCACTTTGCCGCCAAAGTTAACATCTGCAGGTTCGGCCAAAAATCGTAAGGTTATTTCTCTATCAATACCGGCCATACAGCCTCCTAAATGAATCATCTAGACTCAGTTTACGATATTTTTAAACCTAAAACGTTAAAAAAATCAGCTTTGCAATAATTTAGTCATTATATTATTGAATTGTTATTTATCCTCGAAAATATCCACGTTTCGATAATAAAGGAACGAATCTATTAAACAGCAAATACAAAAAAGCAGTAACCGAAGTTACTGCTTTTATTATGTATTCATTTTGAATGTTAATTATAATTCAAAACTGATTTATGGCATATTTTAAGATGTGCTTTACTCTACGAATCCGCTTTTTTGAATAAAAGCGAGCCGTTAGTGCCACCAAAACCAAATGAATTACATAATGCGTAGTCAAATGTATGCTCTTTTGCTTTATGGGCAACAAAGTCTAAATCACAGCCTTCATCTGGGTTATCTAAATTAATGGTTGGCGGTACGATTTGATCACGTAATGCCAAAATAGTAACAATAGCTTCAACTGAGCCCGCAGCACCTAATAAATGCCCCGTCATAGACTTAGTCGAACTGACTAATAAATCATAAGCATGAGGGCCAAATACTGATTTAACCGCTGCAGCTTCTGCTTTGTCACCAGCTGGTGTTGATGTGCCATGAGCATTAATGTAGCCCACTTTTTCATTTTCAATTTGCGCATCATTGATAGCATTAACCATTGCAGCAGCAGCACCTGCACCATCTGCTGGAGGTGAAGTCATATGGAAAGCATCGCCACTCATGCCAAACCCTACAAGTTCAGCATAAATTTTGGCACCACGTGCTTTTGCATGTTCATACTCTTCCATGACCATCACTCCAGCACCATCACCAATAACAAAGCCATCACGGTCTTTATCCCATGGACGGCTTGCAGCAAGCGGATCGTCATTACGAGTCGATAACGCTTTAGCCGAGCCAAAACCTGCGACTGCAAGTGGTGAGGTCACATCCTCTGCACCGCCTGCAACCATCACATCGGCATCGCCATATGCAATGGTGCGCGCTGCAAAACCAATGTTATGCACACCAGTAGTACAAGCGGTTGTTACAGCAAAATTCGGGCCTGTCATGCCATATTTGATTGATAAGTGCCCTGCTATCATATTGATAATAGTACTTGGGACAAAAAATGGAGAAACCTTACGCGGGCCACCTTTTAATAATGCGGCGTGGTTTTGCTCAATTAATGGCATCCCCCCCATTCCAGCACCAATTGCAGTTCCCACTCGTGAAGGGTTTTCTTTTTCCATATCCAAACCGGCATCGTTCATGGCTTGAATACCAGCAGCCATGCCGTATTGGATAAATAAGTCCATTTTGCGCGCATCTTTACGCGATAAGTACTGCTCGACGTCAAAATCTTTTACAGAGCCACTGAAACGCGTACTGAATTCAGTTGCATCAAATTTGGTAATGGGTGCAATACCACTTTTACCCGCTAATAAAGACTGCCAAGAAGAATCGACATCGTTACCCACTGGAGTAACTAGTCCTAGGCCTGTAATGACAACACGACGTTTAGACACAGTATTCACCTTTGAAATAAATAGGCATAAGCCAATAATAAACAATATTGGTTAATCCATCATCAATGACTTTGTACCGGTACATTTAGCATTGAGTAGATAAGGATGGAGCTGAGGATTAACGCTTGGAAATTAAGTCTAGTCGAAAAGTATCGACTTCAGAAACAAAAACAGGCGGCATAAATGCCACCTGTTTTTGTGAATCTGGGATTACTGATTTTTTGAAACGTAATCGATCGCTGCTTGAACAGTAGTGATCTTTTCAGCTTCTTCATCAGGGATCTCGGTATCAAACTCTTCTTCTAGAGCCATAACCAATTCAACAGTGTCCAGAGAATCTGCACCTAAATCGTCTACGAATGATGCAGCTGATTTAACGTCTTCTTCTTTAACGCCAAGTTGCTCAATGATGATTTTCTTTACACGTTCTTCGATGTTGCTCATTAGTTTTCTTTCCTATTCAAATTACACACTTGCGTAAGATTGCGAGTAGTTTATTCGATCCAGCTGACAATGCAAGCTTAGTTTTCGTGGTCTAACCACGAAAATTATCATACTTTGATATCAAACCAGATTCAATAAAAGTCGTTGCCTTTGAAGGCGATTAAACCATGTACATTCCACCATTTACATGCAGGGTCTCACCCGTTATGTAAGCAGCAGAGTCAGATGCTAAGAACAATACAGCGTTAGCAATCTCTTGTGCCTGCCCTAAACGCTCCATTGGAACTTGTGACATGATAGCTTGCTGTTGTTCTTCAGTTAGCTCATCTGTCATGTCAGTTTGTATGAAACCTGGTGCAATAGCATTCACTGTTATTTGACGAGATGCAACCTCTCTTGCAAGAGATTTTGTAAATCCGATCAAACCAGCTTTAGCTGCAGAGTAGTTTACTTGGCCTGCATTGCCCATGGTACCAACAACTGAACCGATGTTAATGATGCGTCCATTACGTTTTTTCATCATTGAGCGCATTACAGGTTTTGATAATCTAAATAGCGACGTTAAGTTAGTATCAAGGATATCTTGCCACTCATCATCTTTCATTCGCATTAATAAATTATCACGAGTGATACCCGCGCTGTTTACAAGAATATCAACATCACCGGCTTTTTCTTTGATCTGGGCGAATAATTGTGCAACTGATTCTTTATCAGTAACGTTTAATACTAGACCGTGACCTTTGTCGCCAAGGTACTCTTGAATCGCCGCAGCACCTTTTTCACTGGTTGCAGTACCAATAACAACTGCGCCGGCTTCGACCAAGGTTTCAGTGATTGCACGTCCAATACCACGACTTGCGCCGGTGACTAATGCAACTTTACCGGTTAAATTAAAGCTAATGCTCATGAAAATTCCTTATTGGATTAAAGCAGATAAAGACGCTGCATTGTTAACCGCATGCCCCTTTAATGATTTATTAATTCTTTTTGTTAAACCCGTTAAGACTTTACCTGGGCCCATTTCTACTAAATCTGTGATGCCTTTACTTGCCATTAGCTCGACCGATTCGCTCCAACGTACAGGGCAATATAACTGGCGAACTAAAGCATCTTTAATGTCACTTGCCGCAGTTGGCGTAGCAACATCAACATTATTTATCACGCTAATTTTAGGCTCATTAAAAGTCAGTTCGGTTAATGCTATCGCTAACTTATCAGCTGCAGGCTTCATCAGTTCACAATGAGACGGCACACTCACTGGTAATGCTACTGCCATTTTAGCCCCTGCCGCTTTACACGCAGCCGCAGCTCTTTCTGCCGCTTCTTTTTCACCAGCGATAACGACTTGGCCAGGACTATTAAAGTTAACCGGGCTAACCACTGCGCCATTGGCTGATTCTTCACAAGCTGTTGCGATTGCATCATTATCTAAACCGATAATAGCAAACATCGCACCTGTGCCTGCTGGAACAGCCTGTTGCATGAGTTGACCACGAAGCTCGACTAATTTAATTGCATCAGCAAAATCAATCACACCAGCACATACCAGCGCGGAGTACTCACCTAAGCTATGGCCTGCTAATAAAGCAGGTTGAGTCGCACCGCTTGCTTGATAAGCGCGGAAAATAGCTACACTTGCGGTTAATAATGCAGGTTGAGTTTTATCTGTTTCATTTAACTTTTCAGCGGGTCCATCTTGAGTTAGCGCCCAAAGGTCATAACCCAATACTTCGCTTGCTTGTGAAAATGTCTCAGTGACAACCGGAAAATCCGCAGCAAGATCAGTTAACATGCCAACGGCTTGCGAACCTTGACCAGGAAAAACAAAAGCCATATTTTCCATTATTTTTATTACCTTTATTCGTTCATGAAAAATGAAATTATTCGTCTGTCGTCAGTATAAAGCACTCACTTTACTGACAAGTAATATTAGAACAGTTAATGAATGAGTCTCTATTCAAAATATTAATTATCTTACTGACGTTTTAACGATAAATCTAGAATCTAACCAGCAGGTTAAATCAAAACCTAACTAACGCACTGCCCCATGCAAAACCGCCGCCAAACGCTTCTAGCAAGATTAATTGACCACGTTGAATGCGGCCATCTCTGACGGCTTCATCCAGAGCAATCGGAACCGATGCAGCTGAAGTATTACCATGCTTAGCTAACGTCAATACAACTTTATCTAAGCTCATATCCAGTTTCTTAGCTGTAGCTTTAATAATTCTAAAGTTTGCTTGATGAGGCACTAACCAATCAATTTCTGATTTATCAATATTATTAATACGTAATGTTTCAGTCACAACATGCGAAAGCTGAGTGACTGCAAACTTGAAAACATCATTACCTTTCATAGTCATAAAACTAACGGCTTCTGATGATTCTGCAGCTCTTGGCGGGAAAGAACATTTTAATAAATCACCTTGACGGCCATCAGCATAAATATGAGTCGAAATAATACCTGGTTGCTCACTTGCACCAATCACGGCTGCACCAGCACCATCGCCAAATAATATGACAGTAGTACGATCTTCAGGATCGCACAAACGTGATAACACATCTGCACCGATAACCAATACTTTTTTAGCGGCACCTGTTTTTACAAACTGGTCTGCAATAGATAATGCATAAACAAAACCTGAGCACGCTGCAGCAATATCAAACGCCGGAATAGTATGAATGCCGAGTAACTTTTGAATTTCACAGGCTGCAGCAGGAAAAGCATTGCTAGCACTTGTGGTACCACAGACAATCATGTCTAGTTCACTGGCTTCAATCCCTGCCATTTCTAGCGCTTTTAAAGCGGCTTGATAACCTAATGTAGTAACAGTTTCGTCTTTTGCTGCAATACGTCGTTCAGAAATACCTGTACGCTCCACAATCCATTGATCTGAAGTGTCGACCATTTTTTCTAAATCGTGATTACTACGAACTTGCACCGGCAGATAACTACCAGTTCCGAGAATTTTTGTTTGCATATAATGAGATCAGCTATTGATGTCTAAAAGAATCGTCTCCAAACGATCTTTAATCATTTCCGGAAGACGACGTTTTGCTTCTGTAGCAGCTAAATTGATTGCTTGTAAGTAAGCCGCTTCATCAGCGTTTCCATGACTCTTTACTACTATTCCGCGCAATCCTATCAGACTTGCGCCATTGTAGTGGTCGGGGTTCATCTTACTGAGCACTGATTGTATACGTGGAGCGAGGAGTTTAGACAACATCCGAACGAATAAACCTTGCGTTAAGCCACGTTTTAATTGGTGGACTAACAGCTTAGCAATGCCTTCTGATGTTTTTAACGTGATATTGCCAACAAAGCCATCACAAACAATGACATCAACCGTTCCGGTGAATATTTCATCACCTTCAATAAAACCGGTGTAATTGACTTGTTCAGTATCCAATAAATACTGAGCAGCTTGCTGGACTTGATCGTTGCCCTTCACGTCTTCGATGCCGACGTTCAGTAATGCAACTTTTGGTCTTGCGCGTTTATGGACTGCTTCACATAACACTGATCCCATGACTGCAAACTGAAATAACGTTTCAGAGTCACAGGATACATTTGCGCCAAGATCTAATAAATAAACAGGTTTACCTGTTACTGCAGGTAAGCAACTCACTAAAGCGGGCCTATCAACCCCAGGAAGCGTTTTAAGTAAAATTTTGGCCAATGCCATTAATGCACCAGTATTACCGGCACTAACGCACGCTTGGGCTTTACCATCTTTAACTAATTCTAACGCCAAACGCATTGAACTTTGTTTGCGCGAACGAATAGCTTGAATAGGTCTATCACACATGGTGATAACTTCAGTGGTATGAATAATTTGAATACGTGCACGAATAGCACTATCAATATCAACTAGGAAAGGATCTATTTCGGTTTGATTACCGACAAGAATAATGGATAGTTGAGAATTGAATTTCAGTGCCTGCAAGGCTGCAGGCACTGTGACGAAGGGGCCATTATCGCCCCCCATCACATCTAACGCGAGCGTCAGATCCGTCATAAGATTAGCAACAAATTACTTGTTGATAACCTTTTTACCGCGGTAAAAACCATCAGCAGTCACGTTGTGACGTAGATGTAATTCACCGCTAGTAGCGTCTACAGATAATTGAGCTGTGCTCAATGCATCGTGTGAACGGCGCATGCCGCGCTTTGAACGTGATTTTTTATTCTGTTGTACAGCCATTTGACTTGTCTCCTAGATTACTTGCTCTTCAGTTTTTCTAACACTGCAAACGGATTTGGACGCTCCTCTTGAGAGGGCTCGATTTCGCCTACAACTATGTCTTTTGTTCCTAAGTTGCAATCAACATTCTGATGCATAGGAATAATTGGCATAGCGATTATCAATTCATCTTCGATCAACTGATGCAGACGAACTTCACCAATTTCATTGCACTCAATCGGCTCATACGCATCCGGGAGCTCATCGATTTCTTCTTGTGTCTTACAAAGACCAAAGGAGAAGTCGACCGTAACCTCTGTGGTATATGGTGTCATACAACGTTGACATAGCAGAGTGAGCTCCGTCACAGCCTTCCCGCTAAGGTAGACTATCCCCTGAATATCGACGCCACATTCTAGCGACACTGTCACATCGGAACAATCGCCAGCACATAACTCGTTTAATCGCTTATTCTGTTTGCCGGGCACAACACCTTCATAACGAAGACCGCTGGCTGCAGTTCGAATAGGATCAATTGATACTGGTATCTTTACTGTTTGCATAAGGCGCGCATATTATAGTTTGAAAACGCTAGAGTCAAAGGAAATTTATCCAAATTGCGGTTAATTGCTTAACTAAACAAATTGAACAATTTACTAAAACGCCAACATTAAAATTGATCGAAGCGAAATATTACCTGTCACAGCCTGCGATCACAAGCGCGATCCGGCTAAATTTACTGCATTTGAACGCAATTTTGACTTATTATAGTCGTAATTATCTAAATACATGAAAGACGTAACATGAATACCAAAATAATCTTGGCTTCTACATCAGTATATCGCAAAGAAATTCTCGAAAAATTACAACTTCCTTTCGACTGTTTATCTCCCAATGTCGACGAAAGCCCCATTAAAGGTGAAACAGCACAAGCATTAGTATTACGCCTAGCAAAAGCAAAGGCTGTAGCAGGTGCCAAACTCTACAATACAATTAATAATAATCTCGATACGCATAAAAAAGATGTGAACAATAATCCAGAGACTAAACTCGATAAAATTAGCTATATAAAGAGTGGATCAAACGAAATACAACCTGCGGTGATAATTGGCTCGGATCAAGTGGCAGTAATAGATGGCAAAATTGTTGGTAAACCCCACTCCAGTGACAAAGCCATCAAACAACTTCAACAAGCCTCCGGCAAAGCTATCACTTTTTATACTGGACTCAGTGTTATCCATAGCCAAACACTGCAAGCATTCAGTTTAATCGAACCATTCACCGTGCACTTCAGAGAGTTAACCCTCGCAGAAATTACCCGTTATGTTGAACTAGAACAACCTTTATACTGTGCTGGCAGCTTTAAAGCTGAAGGACTAGGAATCGCTCTATTTGAAAAGCTTAAAGGCGATGACCCTAACACCTTGATTGGTTTACCACTGATTAAGCTTATTCAGTTACTTAAAAAACATGATATTCAAGTATTGTAAAAGTCACGTTTTTTAAAAAATATATGAATCTTTGTTAAGGATAATCAAAGGTTCAATTTAAAATCGGTAATTTCTGAATGACTATTATCGAGCGCAATATAATTTTGCGTCTACTTCATTGAATAACTCACTTCCAACTCATTTAATCAACAAAGATAAAAGAATCATTACAAAAATAGAAGCAAGGATTACAAAGAATAGAATAAAACAAAAATCAATTAATGCTAATGAAAGTGACAATCAGCAATATAAATACACAAACCCACTTGCAAACAATTAAAATTAGTTACCCGGCAAGTATTCCAGACTGATGGAATTACTCCAAAATGAAATACCAAGTACACTCAACCTTTCAATTTAATATTCATCATTAATATAACCTCTTTCATTTCGTATAAATAAGCCTTCTAACTTGACGATATATTTACATTGTTACAGATTAAAAAAAAGACTAAAAAGTTAATGAAACGATATGGTAATGTTTCCCCCTTTAATTAGCGATTTAGCACCACTTTGCAATAAAAAATTAAACAGCCAATGCAAAGCCAGCCAACAAGCCATTAATAACAGCAGCTTAAACAAAAACACAGCAATAAGCCCAAACAACTTAAGGTTGTTCTAAACTAATGTTCAGTTCTCAAAACAACTTAAATATACATTTAGATCACATTGCAACTAATATCATTTACCATGTAAGAATAAAATTGACATTCATCACATACTATTTCTTTGCAAACATTTACATTCCTCACCGAAGCAATCACCGCATTACTAATACTAGATAATAGAATTAGTAATGAATCAAAGTTAAAGCTGCAATATCAGAGGTGTTAACTAAAGCATCGATATTGCACAAATGATTTTGTGAGCACTGCTTTATTTACATCTAAATTAAATTTGGATGTTCAAACATTTTAAAGCTGAACGTAGTTAAACGTTTTATTAACGTATGAATAAAAGATTGTTCGTCTCACCTAGTGTTTTACAAGACATTCATTTAAATGGACGTCATTAAGCTATTAAGGTAAAGACTGCTCATTCTATCCATCGCTTTAAATTGTAGGTTGAAATAAAAATAATATTAAATGCTAGTCACAAACTAGTAGGGGAACAATGATGAAAAAAACTTTTAAATTAAGCCTTGTCTGTATTTCAGTTTTGGCTTTAACTGCTTGTAACGATGATGATACTGTTACAATCGATCCTAATCCTGAACTAGAAGTACAAATTGCTGAATTAACTCAACAAAACCAGCAATTAGATGAGGCTAATAAAGGTTTAACAGAAGATAACAAAAATCTATCTGATACCAACAAAGAGTTAGATGAGAAAGCCACTAGCTTTGTTAGCACATTCCAACAACAGTGTGCCAACATTGGTGTCAATTTCGAATATGAAAACCCGAATCCTGATACGCCGTATGTCAATAATGGTAAATCACCAGAAGCGAGTTTAGTGGGCGTATTTGGTATGCCTGAAATTCCTTTTGAGCATAATGAAGGGTCCACATGTACTTCATGCCACAACGATGGCCACGATAACGGTATGACTTGTGATACTTGTCATAGCTTTGCAGCAGAACCTGTTGAGCCAACAGATCCTGTTGATCCAGTTGAACCAACAGACCCAGGTGCGCCAGGGGTTCCTACTCATCCAGCTGATGGAAATTGGGATAGTTATACTGGAGCATCAAATGTAGGTACTTTCTATTACAATGCAGACGGTGCTTCATTTGTTAATGCTGCATTCTTAGAAACTCGTATGGGTAAACAAAATACTTTCTATGAATGGAAAGAAGCTGCTGAAGGCGAAGGTGTTAAAACACTTAAAACGGCTTGTGGCCAAGAAAATCGTGAATTTATCACCCATGAATTCCCAGACGATGGCAAATCTTATACGCTGAATAGTTATTCTAACTTCAAAGGTGCTTCTACTTTCACTACTCATCGTATGGAAAATGGCACGCCAATAGCGAGTTCAGCTACATTTGGTCCTGGTATGAGCTTAGAAGATGACGGTGAATACTACATCGACTTATTTATTACCAAGAATAATACTTGTAAAAACTTAATCACCAACGGCAGTGGTGAAGTGCATTACTATGAGTATGATACTCGTTCTAATGTTAAGAAAGGCTCACCAGATATGGGACCACGTAATGCTGGTGCACGTATACAAGTAACCGCTGATTTACATAAGTCAGTACTGAAAAGCTTTGACTGGTTCACACCTGTTTATGGAGCTGATGGCCAATCATTTGATCCACTAGCTGTAGACTGGAACACTGTAGGTTCTTGTGATCTAAAACTGAAAGTGCAAGTTATCTACCCACTAGGTTAATTAACACTTAGATACAAAAAAGCCGGTGAATGATTCATCGGCTTTTTTATGATTAATTCTTAAGGCAATAACTAGTTATGATTCGAGACTATTTTTTATAAACTGAAACAAGTAGCCAAATCGTACAAGATAACTCTACGAGCTAAAGATGCAATAATATATCAGTCGGCTTATTGACTGTTGCTGTTGGACTCTGACTTAATAAATCTTCTAAGCTATGTGCACCATAAGTGACCGCAATGCTACTCACACCCGCATTATTTGCCATTGCAATATCAAGCTTTGAATCACCAATCATCACTGCCTGTTCAGCATTGATATCTAACTCATCAAGTAAAGATGTGATCATCGAAGGGTGAGGTTTAGACTCAGCTTCATCAGCAGAACGAGTAGCCACAAAATATTTACCTAAACCCGTTTCAGACAACATTCTATCAAGACCTGCTCTGCGTTTACCGGTAGCAATGGCTAACGTGTGCCCTGCTGCTTGAATTTGAGATAACACATTCTCAATACCGTCAAACAAAGGCGAAGGCGTCACATTAATGTTTAAGTAGTAGTTTTTGTAAGCTTCCAAAAGTTCGTCGTACATATCAGCATTGTGAGGAAACAACTTTTCCATCGCAGGTAAAATAGACAAACCGATAATATCGCGGACTTGTTGCTCTGAAGGAACAACTAAACTTAATTCTTTCGCCACACATTGCATGCAATCAACTATTTTACCGATTGAATCCATTAATGTGCCATCCCAATCAAAGATGACTAACTGATACTGTTTTGTCTGATTTGGGTTCATGCGCGCTTTAACTTCTCTAAGGTTGCTAATAAAACATCATCTAATGGCGCTTTTACTGTCGTCACTTCATCATTTTCAGGATGTATAAACTTAAGTTCAGCCGCATGCAAAAATAAACGATTTAAACCTTTGTCACGCATAGCATCATCAAACTTCTTCTCACTGTACTTATCATCACAGGCAATTGCATGACCTGCATATTGACAATGTACTCGAATTTGGTGAGTTCGACCTGTTACTGGACTCGCTTTAACTAATGTGCAGCCTTGGTAACGCTGCATAATCTTATAACGGGTTTCAGATGCTTTACCTTCAGGGTTTACTCTGACTATTCGCTCACCAGATTTAAGAGTGATTTTAAGTAACGACGCTTTAATGACTTTATCTTTAGCTTGCCAATCACCGCGAACCAAAGCCATATAATCTTTCTGCATCGTTTTCTTACGCAGTTGATCGTGTAAATGTTTTAATGCGCTGCGTTTCTTAGCAATAAGTAACACACCTGATGTGTCTTTATCTAATCGATGAACCAACTCTAAAAACTTTTGTTGTGGTCGTAATGAACGAAGGCCTTCAATCACACCAAAATCAACACCACTGCCACCGTGAACAGCAATTCCCGCAGGTTTATTCAATACGATAAGATGATTATCTTCATGAATAATACGTGCCTCTAACTGAGTCACTTTCGATAATTTAGCTGAAGGGGCTGTACGATGATCTTTTTCAGCCATTCTCACTGGCGGAATACGCACCACATCATCAATTTGTAATTTATACTCAGGTTTTATCCTTTTCTTATTTACACGCACCTCTCCTTTTCGCACGATTCTATAAATCATGCTTTTAGGAACACCTTTTAATTTGGTGAGAAGAAAATTATCAATGCGTTGCTCAAAATGATCTTCATCAATGATGACCAACTGAACTTTTGTGGGAATTTCTGTATTCATGATGCGCCTATAGTAATTACGGCGCACATTGTACCCTAAGTTTTACCTTGATGGGATAATAAGAATTCGTTGTTTTGATTGCTGTCTAAATTGTTTATTGCTATATTTGCGCAGTGATTGAGGATAAACAGTGAATAAATTGTTCACAACCTCAATTTATTATGGTGTTTTTTCAGTAGAATTCATGAGCACGGCAGGTCGCAAATCATTGATTTGCAGACTGTAAACATCACAAAGCAATAAGAATTGCTTTTACAGTTAAACCGTCTGTTTCATCATTATTTAAAAAGTTTTCCTGAAACATTGCACCCCCAAATTCGAACAAATTTTAGCTTGTTATCAAACAGACCGATTCGACTTGGGCATTACCGGATAAGAAATTTTAAAATTTATGGGGTTGGTTGCGTATTAACAACGAATTCCTTGTTTTTGTAATCATTAAAAAATAAGCCATAAATAGGATGCGACACGCAGCGAATGCGTCTTACAGCAATGCGCACCTAACTTGCCTAAAAACCAGCCGTGAGGCTTTGTGAATAATAATTTTAGGCCCGTAATGCAACGATAAGTCTTTGTTTGATGACCTTATTAGAAGAATTAAGTCATCATGAAACGTATGTTAATAAATGCAACTCAATCGGAAGAGTTGCGCGTTGCCCTAGTAGATGGGCAACAATTGTATGATCTGGATATCGAAAGCCCAGGCCATGAACAAAAAAAATCAAATATCTATAAAGGCACCATCACTCGCGTAGAACCTTCTTTAGAAGCTGCGTTTGTTGATTACGGCGCTGATCGTCACGGTTTCCTTCCGCTTAAAGAAATCGCACGCGAATACTTCCCTAAAGGATACTCTTTCCAAGGTCGCCCAAATATCAAAGAAGTGGTATCTGAAGGCCAAGAAGTTATCGTACAAATCGACAAAGAAGAACGTGGTAATAAAGGCGCCGCCTTAACAACGTTTATCTCTCTTGCTGGTTCTTACTTAGTGTTAATGCCTAATAACCCACGTGCTGGCGGTATTTCTCGTCGCATCGAAGGTGATGAGCGTACTGAGCTTAAAGCAGCAATGTCTGAGTTATCTGTACCTAACGGTATGGGTCTTATTGTACGTACAGCTGGTGTTGGTAAAGACGCTGCTGAACTAAAATGGGATCTTAAAGTTCTTCAACATCATTGGGATGCCATTCAGGAAGCTGCTCAAAGCAAGCCTGCACCATTCCTTATTCACCAAGAAAGTAACGTAATTGTTCGCGCAATCCGTGATTACTTACGCCGTGATGTTGGTGAAATCTTAATTGATCACCCACGCATTTTTGAAGAAGCGAAACAGCATATTGGCCTTGTTCGCCCTGATTTCGTTGAACGTGTTAAGCGTTACGAATCTGAAGTACCGCTATTCACTCACTTCCAAATTGAGTCTCAAATTGAGTCTGCTTTCCAACGTGAAGTACGTTTGCCTTCTGGCGGTTCAATTGTTATTGACCCGACTGAAGCATTAACGTCTATCGATATTAACTCTGCACGTGCTACAAAAGGCGGAGATATTGAAGAAACAGCATTAAACACTAACCTTGAAGCCGCAGACGAAATTGCACGTCAATTACGTTTACGTGACCTAGGTGGTTTAGTGGTTATCGATTTCATCGATATGACACCAGTTAGACACCAACGTGAAGTTGAAAACAGAATGCGTGATGCGGTTCATTTAGACCGTGCTCGTGTGCAATTAGGTCGTATTTCTCGTTTTGGTTTGATGGAAATGTCACGCCAACGTCTACGCCCTTCTCTTGGTGAATCTGCAGGTCATTTATGTCCTCGCTGTCATGGCCAAGGTACGATTCGTAGTACTGAATCTTTAGCTCTTTCTATCCTTCGCTTAATGGAAGAAGAAGCGATTAAAGAAAACACCTCGCAAATCGAAGCTGTTGTACCTGTTGATGTTGCTGCATTCTTATTGAACGAAAAGCGTAAAGCAATTCGCATCACTGAAGAACGTCACAATGTTGAAGTGTACGTAATCCCAGATTCGCACATGACAACACCTGACTACCGCGTATCACGTTTAAGAAGCGATGATGAAGTCGTTGAGTCAAGCTATAAGCGTGTAGAAAAACCTGAAGCTAAGTTGTACGAACCACGTAAACTAGAACGTGCAGAAGCACAACAACCAGCTATTAAAGGTTTTGGTACGCCAAAAAATGTAGCGCCAAAACCGACTGTTGAACAGCCTACTAAAGTTGAAGCTACTGCATCAGAGCCTGGTTTCTTCGCTAAAATGGTTTCAGCGATTAGCAAACTATTCTCATCAGATGAGCCTGCGAAAACTGAATCTAAGCCATCAGACAAAAATCGTAAAGATGGTCAAAACAACCGTCGTAACCGTCGCAATGATTCACGTCGCACTGACAATCGTCGCAATCGTAATGACAACCGCAGCGATAACCGTAACGATGCTGATAACAAAGGCAGAGACAACAAAGGTCGTAACAAGAAGTCTGACAGAGATGTTGCTAACAAAGAGCAAGCTGATAAACGTCCGACTAAGAATGACCCTAAAGTTAATACAAATAAACCTGTTGTAGATAAGCCACGTGCTGAAGGCGAGAAATCACCTAAGCAGGAAGCTGCCAGAGAACGTCGTCAACGTCGTAACATGCGCCGTAAAGTTCGAATTGAAAACGAACAAAATGAAGCTAAGTTAAATGACGTTGCCACAACTGAAACTACTGCTTCAGTTGAAACAGCTAAGCCTGTTGCGACAGAACAAGCAGCTAAACCGGCTCGTACTCGTCGTCCAAGAAAAGATAACACAGCAAAAACTGAGCAAGTTAAGTCTGAATCAGTTGAAGCGGTAACATCTGAATCAGCAAAAGATGCTCAAGTTATCAAAACTGAAAAAACTGATTCTGAAGTGAAAGTTGACTCTGCAGTTGTCGAAACCACGGTTGAAGCAACAAGTTCAGCGCCTGTAGCTGCCCCAGCTGAAGCATCAGCAGAAGCGCCTGTTGTTACATCTGAAGATAATGCTGAAGACAGTGATGAGAAACAAGGTCAGCGTCGTAGCCGTCGTAGCCCTCGTCATTTGCGTGCAGCGGGTCAACGTCGTCGTCGTGATGAAGATGAAACAGCGCCAGCAACAGCTGTATTTACTCCAGTTGATGAACTTGAAAAACAACTCGATGCAGAACAAGCTGAAGCAGCAGTTGAAGTTAAAACTGAGGCTCCTGCTGTTGAAACAACACCCGTTGTTGAAGAAGTTAAAGTTGAAGCACCTGTTGCTCAAGAGCCTGCAGTTGAAGAAGTTAAAACTGAAGCGCCTGTTGCTCAAGAGCCTGTAGCTGAAGAAGTTAAAACTGAAGCGCCTATTGCTCAAAAGCCTGTAGCTGAAGAAGTTAAAGCTGAAGCGCCTATAGCTCAAGAGCCTGTAGTTGAAGAAGTTAAAACTGAAGCGCCTATTGCTCAAGAGCCTGTAACTGAAGAAGCTAAAGTTGAACCGCTAAAAGCACCAGCTAAAGATAATTCAATCGCTTCGGCACCTATGGCAAAACCTGCTGCTATTCAGCGTAAAGTTGTTGCTACACCAACAGCATCTGCCGCGAAAGTTGAAGCGCCAGCTAAAAAACCTGCTGCCGCTAGTCGCTTTGGTTCTATGGTGATGTCAGATACAACTAAACCTGTTTCTGAAGCTCGAACTCAGCAAGCTGTCCCTAAAGGTCGTGAATATGAAAAATCACAACCTGATGCTGAAGCATCTAAGTCTAGAATGGCAAATAGTGCTTCGTCTGATACGACAAAAGCTTAATGATTTAAGTTCAGTCTAAAAGACTCATTTAAAAACCACGCTAATTAGCG